>JBGSBQ010000108.1:0-8877 GCA_041730475.1 Sphingomonadaceae bacterium | reverse complement strand
CGTGCCGCAGGCTGCGAAGGGCCACGCCACCTTGCCTTCCAGCGCCGCCACCAGCGCCGGTCCGGCCAGCTGGAACAGCGTAAAGCTGGTGGTGTACATGGCCACCACGCGGCCTCGTGACTCGGTTGGCGCCAGCCGGTTGACCCAGGCTTCGCCGATGGTGAACAGCACGCCCAAGGCGCCGCCGAAGATCAGCCGCAGCAGGCCCCACACCAGCAGGCTGTCGGTGGCTTCCATCAGCAACGTCGAGAGGAAGGCCACCAGCACCGCACCTATCATGCTGCCGCGCGGCCCGTGGCGCGCCACCCAGCGTGACACAAAGGGGGCGGCGGCCAGGATGCCGACCGCGCTGGCCGCCGTCACCAGTCCGATGGTGCCGGTGCCAGCCCCGCGCTGGTCCAGCGTTAGCGCGGTCAGGGGGATGGTAGCGCCCAGTCCGAGGCCGACTACACCGATGCTGACGACCAGCGCGCCGAAATCACGCCATGCCATGTTCTGCATCAGCGCGCCCTCGATTGAATCACGGAAGCCAGCAGCCGGCCGTAGTAGGAAATTTTCTCCGGCGTGCAGTAGGCGTAGCCCACCAACAGGCCACGCCGCAGCGGCGGCGCCAGATAGTAGGTCGACAGTGCCTTCACCTGTATGCCCGATTCGGCCGCCAGTTTTTCCAGCGCCACGTCGTCCACATGGTCGGGCAGTTCGACCACCAGATGCAGACCCGATTCTTCGCTGGAGATGGTGACGGTCTGGCTTAGTTGCGGCCCCAGTTGCGCCACCAGCGTGCGCCGCAGCAGCTCGCGCCGCGCGCCGTAAGTCTGGCGTATCTTGCGGATGTGGGTGGTGAAGTGGCCGAGCGCGATGAAGTCGGCCAACGCTGCCTGTACCATCAGCTGGCCGGGACGCTGCAGGTCATACAGCGCGCTCTTGAAAGGCTGCGTCAGCGCCGGTGGTACCACGATGTAGCCGACCTTGATACCGGGGTAGAGCACCTTGGAGAAGGTGCCCATATAGACCACGCGGTCGTCGGTATCGAGGCCCTGCAGCGCTGCCAGCGGACGGCCGGTGTAGCGGAATTCGCTGTCGTAATCGTCCTCCAGTATCCAGGCGTTCTTGCGTACCGCGACGTCGAGCAGCTCGCGCCGCCGCGCCAGACTCATGACCGCGCCAGTCGGGTACTGGTGCGACGGTGTCACGTAAATCAGGCGCGGCGTGGTGGCCAGATCCGCTTCCTCCAGTGCCATGCCATCGCTGTCGACGGTGATAGGATGAAGCTTCAGGTCACGCGCTTCAAACACCCGGCGCGCACCCCAGTAGCACGGGTCTTCGACCCAGGCGGTGTCGCCCACGTCGGCCAGCAATTGGGCGCACAGATCGAGCGATTGCTGGGTGCCGGCGGTGATCATCACTTGCTCAACCGAAACCTTCACCGAGCGCGAGATGCGCAGATATTCAGTAATCGCCTGGCGCAGCGGCAGGTAGCCGCCAGACTGGCCGTAATCCAGCAGGTCAGCGCGCGCCTCGCGCCAGACCCGGTTTTGTAAGCGCTGCCACAGCTTGAACGGGAATGAGGAAAAGTCTGCATCGCCCGGTGCGAAGGGCTGTATTTCAAAGCGCGGACCGGCGGCGAAGGCGGTCAGATCCTGGCCACGACGCGATAAAGGAGCCGATGTGGTTCCAGAACCACTTAAGGCAGCTGAAGTATTGGACCCATGTGAACCACTTTTTTTCGAATTGTGTGGTGCCGATCCAACACCTCGCATGCTCGCCGTATGGGCTTGTAGATCGGCAACATAGGTGCCACTGCCCAGTGCACTGGTGACATAGCCTTCCGCCGCCAGCTGTTCGAAGGCGGCGATCACCGTATTCCGGGCTATGCCCAGATCCCGCGCCAGATCACGGCTAGAGGGGAGTTTGGTACCGGCGCCCAGCTGCTGCTGGTGAATGGCAGCCTTGGCCGCCTCGTATAAACGGCGCTGTTGCGGCAACCGTGGATGGAAGTCAGTTTCAGCCAGCGTATGGGCGAGCAGGTCGGAGGCGGGGGACATATTTGAAGTGGTTCCATCGATTATCAACAAGTGGCACTGACAATGATACCAAATACCGCATATGATTATTCAAACTTCATGCTTTAAACGGTATAAATAATATGCGTAGCCCCATAGTTCTCGTACCTGCTTGCATTAACCAGATCGGTTCCCATCCGTATCACACCACCCAGTTGAAGTACGTGGCTGCGGTGCAGACCGGTGCGCATTGCACGCCGCTGATCGTCCCCGCGCTGGGCGACGCCACCGACTTTGAAACTCTGCTCGATATCGCCGACGGCATCATGCTGACCGGCTCCCCGTCGAATGTGCACGCCAGCCTGTATGGCGAGGAAGTGCTGGACTCGTCGCTGCCGCAGGACCGGGCCCGCGACGCTACCACGCTACCGCTGCTGCGCGCTGCCATCAAGCGCGGCATCCCGTTGATGGCGATTTGCCGTGGCTTCCAGGAAGTCAACGTGGCGCTGGGCGGCACGCTGCATCAGGCCGTGCACAAAGTTGACGGCATGGCGGATCACCGCGAAGACAAGCACCAGACGCTGGAACAGCAGTACGCCCCGGCCCACCGTGTGCTGCTGGAGCAGGATGGCCTGATGACCAAGGTACTCGGCAACGCCAGCGAGATCATGGTCAATTCGCTGCACGGTCAGGGTATCGCCAAGCTGGCTCCCGGTCTGGCCGTCGAAGCACGCGCCGACGACGGACTGGTGGAAGCCTACCGTGTCGCCAACGCTGCTGCCTTCACATTGGCAGTGCAATGGCACCCCGAATGGCGGCTGGCGGAGAACCCCGATTCCCTGAAACTGTTTAGTGCTTTCGGCGATGCCTGCCGCAAGCACCAGCAACAACGCGTCCCTTAGGTAAGGGAGAAAGCGCGCAATATCAGCAGCATCGGCAGCATTGGTAGTACCAGCGCGCGAGTGGCAGGGCCCTCGCGCAAGACAAGACAAACGAAAGAAATTCATGGCTATTCGCGAAAACTTTTCCTACACCGACATGGACCTGTGGCTCAACGAGAAACGGGTCACCGAGATTGAATGCCTGGTCCCCGACTTGACCGGCGTGGCGCGCGGGAAGATTCTCCCACGCGGCAAATTCACGCAGGAACGCGGCATGCGCATTCCGGAAGCAGTGCTGGGCATGACCGTGACCGGCAACTACCCGACCGAAGATGGCGGCTATGACCGCGCCATTTCGACCACCGACCGCGACATGATCCTGAAAGCCGATCCGACCACCATCACCATGGTGCCATGGGCCACCGATCCAACTGCGCAGGTGATCCACGACTGCTATTTTGCAGATGGCCGCCTGGTCGACTTCGCGCCACGCTCGGTGTTGCGCCGCGTACTGAAGCTGTATGCTGACAAGGGCTGGAAGCCAGTCGTGGCACCAGAACTGGAGTTCTACCTGACCGCCAAGAATACCGATCCTGACCTGCCTCTGAAACCGCCTATCGGCCGTAGTGGTCGCGCTGAGACCAGCCGTCAGGTCTATAGCATCGACGCAGTGAACGAATTCGATCCACTGTTTGAAGACATCTACGATTACTGTGAGCTGATGAATCTGGACGTCGACACGCTGATTCACGAAATCGGCGCCGGCCAGATGGAGATCAACTTCCTGCACGGTGATCCACTGGGCCTGGCCGACAAGGTGTTCTTCTTCAAGCGCACCCTGCGCGAAGCAGCGCTGAAGCACGATATGTACGCCACCTTCATGGCCAAGCCGATGGCCGGCGAGCCGGGTTCGGCGATGCATGTGCACCAGAGCGTGGTCGATGCCAAGACCGGCCGCAATATCTTCAGCGCCGAGGATGGTTCGGCTGCGCCGATCTTCAAGCACTACATCGGTGGTCTGCAGCGCTACATGCCGTCGGCGATGGCGATCGTGGCACCGTACGTGAATTCCTACCGTCGCATTGTGCGTCACACCGCTGCACCGATCAACATCCAGTGGGGCATGGACAACCGCACCGTCGGCTTCCGTATTCCGGAGTCGGGCGTGCAGGATCGCCGCGTCGAAAACCGCATCATCGGCGCTGACGCCAACCCTTATCTGGCACTGGCGGTGACGCTGGCCTGCGGCTACCTCGGCATGGTCGAGCAGCTGGAGCCTACGCCGATGACCGAGAACAGCGCTTACGACTTGAAATTCGAATTGCCGCAAGGCCTGCCAGAAGCGCTGCATCTGCTGCGCGGCGAGGACAAGCTGCGCACCGTGCTGGGCGAACGCTTCATCGACGTGTATGCCGCGATCAAGGATCTGGAACATCAGGAGTTCATGACCGTCATCAGCCCGTGGGAACGCGAACACTTGCTGCTGCACGTATAAGACCTGAAATCAGCCTGCCACCTATACGCTTTTAACGGAGTAAAGATCATGTCTGCAAACCCATTGGCGCCGAGCGCCGCATTCGTCGCATCGGTCAAGAATACCGCCGCGCGCCAGGAGCTGTTTGATACCGCCGCGATCCAGAAAATGGACTCGGCCCACTACCTGCATCCGTTCACCGATTTCAAGTCGTTGAATGAAACCGGGGCGCGCGTCATGGTGCGCGGCGAAGGCATTTACCTGTGGGATTCGCAGGGCAAAAAGGTCCTCGATGGCATGTCAGGCCTGTGGTGCGTGAACGTCGGCTATGGCCGCACCAGCATCTCGGAAGCGGTCTACAAACAGATGGAGACCCTGCCGTTCTATAACAGCTTCTTCAATACCACCAACGTGCCGGCGGTGCAGCTGGCGACCAAGCTGGCGCAGATTGCACCAGCCGGTTTCAATCACGTGTTCTTCACCGGCTCCGGCTCGGAAGGCAACGACACCAATCTGCGTATGGTGCGCCGCTACTGGGACGTGCTGGGCTACAAGGAACGCCACACCATCATCAGCCGTCACAACGCCTATCACGGCAGCACCGTAGCCGGCGCTTCGCTGGGCGGCATGGATGGCATGCATGCGCAGGGCGGCTTGCCGATTCCGGGCATCGTCCACATCGGCCAGCCGAATTATCTGGAATCGGGCAAGGGCATGACCGAGGACGAATTCGGCATCGAAGCGGCATCGTGGCTGGAGAAAAAAATCCTTGAAGTCGGGGCCGACAAAGTCGCCGCTTTTATCGGTGAACCAGTGCAGGGCGCTGGTGGCGTGATCATTCCGCCGGCGACTTACTGGCCAGAGATCCAGCGTATCTGCGACAAGTACGGCATCCTGCTGATTGCCGATGAAGTGATCTGTGGCTTTGGCCGGCTGGGCAAATGGTTCGCCTCCGAGCTGTTTGGCATCAAGCCAGACCTGATCACCTTTGCCAAGGGCGTGACCTCCGGCTACGTGCCATTGGGCGGTGTGCTGGTGGGTGACCGAGTGGCCGATGTGCTGATCGAAAAAGGCGGCGACTTCAATCACGGCTTCACTTACTCGGGCCATCCGGTTGCGTGCGCTGCAGCATTGGAGAATATCCGCATCATCGAGGAAGAGAAACTGGTGGAGCGTGTGGCCGAAGATACGGGGCCCTATCTCAAGGAACGCTTCGCCACGCTGGCCGACCACCCGCTGGTGGGGTATGCTGACAGCTGCGGATTTGTCGCAGGCCTCAATCTGGTGCGCAGCAAGGGCAAAACGGTGCACGAGAATGTCCAATTTGATGAGAGTCTGTCGGTCGGCATGGTATGCCGTGGCTACATGTTCAATAACGGCATGATCATGCGCGCCGTCGGTGACCGCATGATCATCGCGCCACCACTGGTGATGACGCGTGCGCAGATCGATGAAATGGTGGCGCTGATCCGCACCTGCCTGGATATGACTTACGCTGATATCAAGCAGCGTGGGTGGGTATGATTCTTGCGAAGTAGTTGAGGGTAATCGAAGTAAAACAACACGCTCTTTTCCACTGTTCTACAACACACAAGGTTCGACTGGGAGAAACAAGAATGACGATTCCAAATTCTGCTTCAAAGACTGCCAAGATGTCCCATCACCGATGGTCACGCGCCCTGTCCTCGGTACTCGCTGCCGGTACGCTGGCCGCCGCCATAGCACCTGCAATGGCCGAGGAAGAGAAGGTCCTCAACATTTACAACTGGTCTGACTACATCGCTGAAGACACGATCAAGAACTTCGAGAAGGAAACCGGCATCAAGGTTCGTTACGATCTGTTTGATAGCAACGAAGTCCTGCACGCCAAGCTGGCCGCCGGCAAGACCGGTTACGACATCGTGGTTCCATCGTCGAACTGGGCCCGCCTGCAAATCGAAGGTGGTTTGCTGCGTGAGCTGGACAAGAGCAAGCTGCCGAATCTGGCCAATATGGACCCGCAGCTGCAGGCCCTGATCGCCAAGCTGGACCCGGGCAATAAGCACCTCGTCACTTGGCTGTGGGGTTACACCACGGTCGGCATCAACACCGAAAAGGTCAAGGCCGCACTGGGTTCGATGCCGATGCCGGAGAATGCATGGGACCTGATCTTCGATCCGAAGTACGCCTCCAAGCTGAAGTCCTGCGGTGTTTCGGTACTGGACTCGCCATCTGAAATTCTGCCTCCTGCGCTGCAATATCTGAACAAGCCAGCCTTCTCCAAGAATGCTTCCGATTACCAGGATGCCGGCCGTTTGCTGCAGTCGATCCGTCCTTACGTGACGCTGTTCTCTTCGTCCGGTTACATCAATGATCTGGCCAATGGTTCCTTGTGTCTGGCGCTGGGCTGGTCCGGCGACATCAACATCGCCCGTCAGCGCGCCATCGATGCGAAGAATGGCAACAACATCATCGCCCTGATTCCGAAGACCAGTGCGACCCTGCTGTTCGACACCATGGCGATTCCAACCGACGCGCCACACCCGAACAACGCCCACCTGTGGATCAACTACATCACCCGGCCTGAAGTCCACGCCAGCCTGACCAACAAGGTGTTCTACGCCAATCCGAATGCGGCAGCGCTCAAGTTCGTCAAGAAGGAACTGGCCGAAAACAAAACCATCTACCTCAGTGATGAGGACAAGAAGCGCATGACCGTGCCTGAGCCGTACAGCTCCGACATCCGCCGCGTCATGACCCGCGTCTACACCAAGTTTAAAACTGGCCTGTAATGGCATCACCACACCCGGCATCACACCGGGTGTGGCCGCCGCATGCCCGAATAATTTATCTATAAGTGCCACCATGACTTCAGCTCCACAAGCCAAGCCCGCAGCGGATGCCGGGCAGCCGTTTCTCTCGATCCGCAACCTGGTCAAGTCGTTTGACGGGGTGCGCGCAGTCGACGATATTTCGGTCAACATCAACAAGGGCGAGATTTTTGCCTTGCTGGGCAGCTCGGGCTGCGGCAAGTCGACGCTGCTGCGCATGTTGGCCGGCTTTGAAACGCCGACCGAAGGCCAGATCACGCTGGCCGGCAAGGACATCGTCAGCGTGCCGCCATACCAGCGCCCGATCAACATGATGTTCCAGTCGTATGCGCTGTTCCCGCACCTGTCGGTATGGGACAACATCGCCTTCGGCCTGCGTCGCGATGGCTTGCCGGAGGTGGAAGTGGCGACCCGCGTCACGCAGATGCTGGCGCTGGTGCAGCTGACCAAATACGGCAAGCGCAAGCCGCACCAGCTGTCCGGTGGCCAGCAACAGCGTGTGGCACTGGCACGCAGTCTGGCCAAGCGCCCCAAGCTGCTACTGCTGGACGAGCCGCTCGGTGCACTCGACAAGAAGCTGCGCGAACGCACGCAAATGGAACTGGTGAACATCATTGAGCAGGTCGGCGTGACCTGCGTGATGGTGACGCACGATCAGGATGAAGCGATGAGCATGGCGACCCGCATCGCCGTGATGAGCGAAGGCCGCATCTTGCAGGTCGGTGCGCCGGGCGAGATTTATGAAACGCCGAACTGCCGCTTCGTGGCGGACTTCATCGGCAGCGTCAACCTGTTCAAGGGCCGCGTCATCATCGATGAACCGGACCATGTGGTGGTGGAGTCGGCCGAGGGCCGGCACTACATCAATCACGGCATCACCGGCACCATGGGCATGGAAGTGGCCGTGGCCGTGCGTCCGGAGAAGATCTGCATCCAGACCAGCGAACCTACCGTCGATCAGCGCGCCAGCGCCGCCGAGATGGGCCACAACAGCACCAGCGGCGTGATCACCGCCGTCTCCTACTTTGGTAACGAGACCCACTACCATGTGCGCCTCGACAGCGGCATGGACCTGAAAGTATCGCGTACCAACGCGGCCCGCCACCAAAGCACCAAGCTGGAGCGCGACCAGCGCGTCTACGCATGGTGGGATGGCGCCGACATCGTGGCACTGACCAACTGACGACGGCTGCCATGAAAATATCCTCTTCACTCATGCACGTGCTGAAGCTGCGCTGGATCACCGGGCGCCGCCTGGTGATCGCCGTACCTTCGCTGTGGCTGGCGTTTGCCTTCCTGGTGCCGTTCCTGATCGTGATGCGCATCAGCTTCACCGAGTCCGATGGCGGCAATCCTTTCGGTACGCTGATGTCGCTGGCCGATGGCGTGATCACCTTCAAGATCAAGATTTCCAACTACCTGTTCATCCTGCAGGATGACCTGTACACGCTGACTTATCTCAGTTCGCTGAAGTTCGCGGCGATTACCACGGCGCTGTGCCTGATCATCGGCTATCCGTTCGCCTACTTCATGGCGCGCTCCAAGCCGACCGTACGGCCGGTGCTGATGATGATGGTGATGCTGCCGTTCTGGACTTCCTTCCTGCTGCGGATTTATGCATGGAAGGGCATCCTTGCGAATAACGGCATCCTGAACCACTTCCTGATCAGCATAGGCCTGATCAACGAACCACTGCACATGATGAACAC
>JBGSBQ010000107.1:0-8975 GCA_041730475.1 Sphingomonadaceae bacterium | reverse complement strand
CGACCTCACGCAGCGTCGCATCGATGGTCCAATAAGCGTGCGGCGCAAAGAACGGCGACGTCGATTGCACCACCATCAGACCATTCGCAGCCAGATGCTTTTTCACCATCCCATAGAAAGGCACCGAGTACAGCTTGCCCAGCGCGAAGCTGGACGGATCGGGAAAATCGATGATGACGGCATCGAACATTTCGTCGTTGTGCTGCAACCAGATCGCGGCGTCGGCATTGATGACGCGCACCCGCTTATCGCTGAATGAGCCGCCATTCAGCCTGACCAGTTCTGCGCGCTGGCTGAAGGCAGCCGTCATTGCCGGATCCAGATCAACCAGCGTGACCTGCTCCACATTTTTGTAGCGCAGGATCTCGCGCAGCGCCAGCCCGTCACCACCGCCCAGCACCAGCACCCGCTTGGCCCATGGCAGCGGTTGCAGCACCGGATGCACCAGCGCTTCATGGTAGCGGTACTCGTCACGCGACGAGAATTGCAGGTTGCCGTTGATGTACAGGCGCAGGTCATCCTTCCAGCGCGTCACCACCAGACGCTGATAGGGCGTGGTGGTCGAGTAGACGATTTCATCGCCGAACAGGCCATGTTCGCCCCAGTAAGTCATCTTGTCGGACATGGCAAAGCCAAACACCAGCAAGCACATGACGGCCGAGGCGCGCAGCACACGGCCGGTGACGTTTTTCAGCTCTGTGGAAAAAGTCGTAATTGTCCACAGGGCCACGCCGACATTCAGCATCCCGAACAGAAAACCGGTACGTACCAGTCCCAGATACGGCGCCAGCACCAGCGGGAACAGCAGCGATACCGCCAGCGCACCCAGATAATCAAAGGTCAGCACCCGGCTCACCAGTTCATTGAATTCAGTCTGGCGCGCATTCAGGGCGCGCATCACCAGCGGCACTTCCATGCCGACGAAGGCGCCGATCAGGAACACCATCACATATAACAGCGTGCGGAACGGCGCCGCCATCCACGAAAAAGTCAGGAACAGCACGGCCGCCGAGATCCCGCCGACCAGTCCCACCGCCAGCTCGATATCGACAAAGCGGGCCAGCACATCCTCATCCTTGACGAACTTGGAGAAGTGCGCGCCGACGCCCATCGCAAACAGGTAGCAGCCGATGATGGTGGAGAACTGCAGGATCGAATCGCCCAGCAGGTAGCTCGACAAGGCACCGGCGATCAGCTCATACGCCAGCCCGCAGGATGCGACCACGAACACGGACAGGATCAGAATCTTTTTGGTCATTTGAACTTTTTTGAACTACTATATATTGGCGTTATCAAGTTAACCACGAGGTCATCACTGTAACCTACGAAAGTGCCCTGTGCCTGCTATCCTGAACTATGTGATTCATCTTATGTTGGCGGCCCTGCTGCTGGTGATTTTTTTCATCGCCTACACCCGCGTGACGCCGTTCGATGAAGTGCTGCTGATCCGGCAGGGCAACCACGCGGCGGCGCTGTCGCTCGGTGGCGCGCTGCTGGGCTTTTCCGTCACCATCGCCTCGGCGCTGGTGCATACTGGGGATTATCAGGAATTCGCCGCCTGGGCCTTTGGCGCCATGCTGGTACAGATGCTGGCGTATGCCGTCACCACCCGTTTGCTGCGCATCTCCAAGGACCATATCGAGGCGAACAACTGCGCCTTCGGTGGCCTGATGGGCACCATCTCGCTGTCGATAGGCCTGATCAACGGCGCCTGCATTTCCTAATTGTTTAAAGGATCATCATCATGAGTATCGGCAGCTTTATCAAGAAGCAGTTTATCGACGTCCTGCAATGGAACGAGGAAGTCGACGGCGTGCTGGCCTGGCGTTATCCGATGCAGGACTTTGAAATCCAGAACGGCGGCGTGCTAGTGGTGCGCGAATCGCAGATGGCGGTGTTCGTCAACGAGGGTCAGGTGGCCGACGTATTCGGTCCCGGCACCCACACGCTGACCACCCAGACCCTGCCCGTGCTGACTAACCTGAAAAACTGGGACAAGCTGTTTGACTCGCCGTTCAAGTCGGATGTGTATTTCTTCAGCACGCGCGTGCAGACCGGCCGCAAATGGGGCACGCAGCAACCAATCACTATCCGCGACAAGGACTTCGACATGGTGCGGGTGCGCGCCTTCGGTATGTATTCCTACCGCGTCGCTGATCCGCGCGTGTTCTTCAAGGAGATCAGCGGCACCCGCGAGCAGTACACCCGCGATCAGGTTGAAGACCAGCTGCGCGGCATCCTGATGGCGACCATGGCCAGCTCGCTGGGCGCGGCCAATGTGCCCTTCCTTGACATGGCCGCCAATCAGGCGCTGATGGCGCAGCAGGTCAAGGGTGACCTGAGCACCACCTTCGCGCGCTACGGCATCGGCCTCGATGAATTCAACGTCGCCAGCGTCAGCCTGCCGGAAGAACTGCAGGCGGCCCTCGATGAACGTATCTCGGCTGGCATGAAGGGTGGCCTCGGGGCCGACAAGATGGCCGGCTATACCAAGTTCCAGGTCGCCAGCGCGATCCCGCTGGCGGCGCAGAACGAGGGCGGACTGGCCGGCATCGGTGCCGGTCTGGGTGCCGGCGTGACCATTGGTCAGGTGATGGGTCAGGCCATGGGCGCGACGCTGGCGCCAGCGGCCGCACCGGCAGCACCGGCAGCGGCCGCACCCGCTGAAGACTCGATCGAGGCCCGGCTGGAAAAGCTCAAGGGCCTGCTCGACAAGGGCCTGATTTCGGCCACCGACTACGACAGCGCCAAGGCGGAGCTGCTGAAGAAACTGATCGGCTGATCCGGCGCCTGCATGCAAACCGTTTCCTGTCCCAGCTGCGGCGCGGAGGTCAAGTTCCGCTCGCACGCCTCGGTCATGGCTGTCTGCGAGTACTGCAGCAGCAGCGTGCTGAAAGACGCCAGTGCCGTGCAGGACCTCGGCAAGATGTCGGCCGTGCTGGAAGACTACTCGCCGATCCAGATCGGGACCGCTGGCGTGATCGGCGGCCGTCCATTCAACGTGGTCGGCCGCATCCAGCTGAAGTACGACGCCGGCATCTGGAACGAGTGGTATCTGCTGTTTGACGATGCCAGCACCGGCTGGCTGGGCGACTCGTCCGGCATGTACGTCATCACCGCCGAGCGCAAGGTGGATGGCGCGCTGCCGTCGTTCGAGGCCATCGTCCCCGGCCGCGAATACCCGATCGGCAATCAACGTCTGACGGCGTCCGAAGTGCGGCGCGCTGACTGCATCGGCGGCCAGGGCGAGCTGCCGTTCAAGGTCGGTGCCGGTTATCAGGCACTGGTGGCCGATTTCCGACGCAGTGGCGAATTCCTGACGCTCGACTATTCGGATGGTCCCCAGCCCATCGTCTACAGCGGCGTCGCCGTCACACTGGAAGCGCTGCAATGCCAGCTGTTGCGAGAGGATGACGCGATCCAGCGCACGGCGGGCCGTTACCGGGGCAAGCTGGAAGCCCTCGATTGCCCATCCTGCGGCAGTCCGATCAAATACCTGCCCGGCATGACGGCGCACCTGCTGTGCCCCGCCTGCCATGCGCAGATCGACGCGGCCAGCCCGCAAGCGCAAGTACTGGCCGCCGGTGAGCGGGTGACGGCCGTGCGCACGACGCTGGAACTGGGCGCACAGGCCAAGTTGAATAATCAGGACTACACCGTGATCGGCATGATGCGGCGCGTCGACGATGAGGGCACGCCGTGGACCGAGTATCTGCTGTACGGCACCCGCGCCGGCTTCTCATGGCTGGTCGAGACGGCCGAAGGCTGGTCGCGCGCCAACGTCATGCCCGAATGGCCGGAACCGGGCCAGCCCGCTGCGGCCAGCGTCATGGTCGACAAAATGCGCTTCGACAAACTGTATGACTACGGCGCACAGGTGACGTATGCGATTGGCGCCTTCAACTGGCGCGTCAAGGTCGGCGATCGCACGCAGGTAGCGGAATTTGCGCAAGGCCAGATCCGGCTGGCAGCGGAAGCGACGGCGCAGGAACTAACGTGGTCGCGCTCTGCGCCGGTGCCGTTCGACCAGATGCAGGCCTGGTTCGGCCAGCAGTTCAGCGGCCAGCCCGCCAAACAGGTACTGGGCCTGCATCAGCGCTACAAGCGGGTCGCGAAAAACACCATCATGGTGATGCTGGCACTGAACGCGATCCCGTTGCTGATGAACTTTTCCGGCACCTGGGCCCTCAGTGCGCTGGGCGCGCTGGCAATCTATCTGCCGGCGCTATACCTCGACTCCAAGGAAGACTAGACCGGCATGACCAAGTTCATCCTGTACGCGATCGTCGTCACGCTGCTGACCAGCAGCAGTACGTGGATACGCGCCTTCAGCGGTCCCGGTTATGCCAGTTCGGCCAGCCGTGGCAGCAGCTGGAGTTCGCACACCGGCGGTGGCGGCGGCAGCTATGGTGGCGGCTCCGGCGGTGGAGGCCACAAGTGAAGCGCGAACATTTACCCGCAGCCAGCGATACGCCAACGCAGGCGCATCAGCCGGCCGGCATCCATGTGCTGGCCGACCTGAGCGGCATCGCTGCCGAAAAATTGAGCAGCTGCGAAGCGCTCGACCAATTACTGTGTGCGGCAGCGGCGGCGGCGCATGCCAGGGTGCTACATAGCCTGTTTCATGGTTTTGGCGACGGTCAGGGCGTGACCGGCGTGGTGCTGCTGGCCGAGTCGCATATCTCGATCCATACCTGGCCGGAATGTGGCTTTGCCGCCGCCGACATCTTCATGTGCGGCAATGCGCAGCCGGAGCTGGCGCTGGCCATCATCGAACAAGCGTTGCAGCCGAGCGCCACCAGCATCAGCACGATACGGCGCAGCGCGCCGCTGAACTGCTTAGTGTCATGAATCGCTAGTTCCTTGAAAGAAAATAGAGCGAAATCGGGCAGCGACATGGAACAAAACACAGCAAGGCCGGCAATGCTGTTCCGTTAAGGCGCTGTTCGGCTGGCAAACCCCACCGACGCAAAGCCGGGGTCAGACCCGGCGGGTCTGACCCCAGGTCTTGTCTTGGGGTGCAAGCTCACGCCCCGGCACTTTAACCAATCGGCATATCGGTGCGATTCTCGCCGTATTTATTTAATGAATCTACAATTCAAGACACTAACGTGTGGTCAGCAGCATCTCGCGCCCTTCGCGGCGCAGGCTGAAGCGGTCGAGGAAATTGTTCCCTAACAAGATGACGGGCAGGCCGCTCTCATGGACGATGGCATCAAAATGCTCCAGCTCGACATCGCCGATCCGCACCCGGTTCACGTGCACCAGAAAGACATCGGCCATCCCATTTGCAGTGGACGACTTGGCTGGACGGCCCTTGCGGTAATCGATCCCGAAGCGTGTCGCATCGGCGGCCGGCAGCGCGATCACGGTGGCGCCCGTATCGACCAGCATACGCGCCGGCAAGCCGTTGATGCTGCCGCTGGCAAAAAACTGGCCGACCGGATCTGCATACAACTTCAGCGACAGCTGCGCGCCATGGGGGGCCGGATAGCGGCCCAGCGGCAAGCTCACAGGACGGCCATGCTCGGCAATGGTGGCAGCATCGCTGCGTACGCCGAGCAACTCATAGCCGGGCACGATGGTCGTGCCCACGGTATAGGCTTGCGGGGCACGGTCGTCAACGACCAGCAGCGCCGTATCGCGCACCAGTCCCACCAGTCGGATATTGGCAGCGCAGACCGTGGTGGCACTCAGCATCAGGCTACTGGTGAGCAAGGTGATCAAGCAACGCATGGTGCGGTCCTCATTGCAAGGTGAACTTGGTACGCAACGGCAACGCAACGCCGCGCACCACATCTCTCAACACCACTTCCACCACCCAATTCCCGGCCGGATCACTGGCATCGGCGGCGAAATTGATCACCGGCGCGGCCAGATAGATGTTCGACAGTGCTCCCGCGATGCGGCCCGTATAGCAATTCATGTCGGCTTGTTCCAGCGTGACCTTGCCGTCGGGTGCCAGCAGCTTGAAATCGCAGCGCAGCGCCACCTTGCCGGCGGCATCCGGCTGGGGATTGGAGAAAAACGTCAGGACCGATAAATTCTTACCATAAGGGACGATGCTGGCCTTGGTAAAACCGGGCGTCACAGCGGATGGTGTGTCCCATTTCTGCTTCCAGTTCTCATCGGTGGTGACGAGAACGATGCCGGCGAAGCCGTCCTGCGAACGGGAGGACTCCGCGTTCGCCGGCACTTGCGCCCGGCCCAGCAGATGCAAACTCAACAAGGCGACCGCCAACAGGTATTTCATCATCTCTCACCACGCAATGGAATATCGCACCTTACCCCATATTCCCGTGCAGAAATCTATTAAATAATCACCAATGTTGCTTTTAAAATGCTAGGTGCCGCCCTAGGGGAAGCGATAGACCGCATTGTCAGAGGCTAAGCATGGATTCCCGCCTTCGCGGGAAGGACGCATGACCGGCGTTTCGATGTATCTTTAATGTTGATCAGTCGGTCTTTACCTGCTTGTCACCAGAGGTGGCGAGCGGTGCCAACGGTGCGGTCTTGACTGGCACGGCGCTGTCCAGCTGGCGCAGGTTGACGATAATGGTGGGTGGATAGTCGAAGCCGGCGCCGGTGTTGCGATCTACGATGTAACCGATGCCGCCGCCGAGCAGGATATTGCCCCAGACGGCGCCGTTCGACTTCGAAACGGCAATGGCGTTGCCAACGTAGCTGTCTTTCTTACAGTCGATCGACAGATCACCGGTGCTCTTGTGAACCGTGACGCTGGCTGGACTGGTCAGAAACCAGCTGCCCGCATCATTGCTGAGCGTGCAGCCCAGGCCAGCGATCTCTTTGCTGTCAAAGACAGTCTGCACCGACACCGGTTGCATTTTTTCCCCTGCGACGGAGGCGCAGCCGGTAACGACTATCAGGCCCAGCAAAGAAGCGATTTTTTTCATGTGATTTCTCAGTTGATGGTGAATGTTGAGGTGGGCCGCCTTGCAACGGCCAGCGGCAGCATACCCGACATTTCCTATTGGAAATCTATTGAATAATCACCAATGTTACTTTCTGAGCGATAGGGACGAAAAAAAAGGCAGCCGAGGCTGCCTTCTTTGCTGTGCTGCTAGCGTTGCTTAGTGCTTGGCGCGCAGTTTGGCGATCGCGGCCAGTTGGCCGATCGCGCTGGCCAGCTCGGCTTGCGCTTTCGCGTAGTCGATCTTGTCGCTGTTGTTGGCCAGGGATTCTTCGGCGCGCTTCTTAGCGGCCGTCGCCTTGGCTTCGTCCAGGTCCTTGCCGCGAATCGCGGTATCGGCCAGCACCGTGACGGTGCCCGGTTGCACTTCCAGCAGACCGCCGGCGACGAAGACGAACTCTTCTTCAGCCTGGCCTGGAATCTGGATGCGCACCGCGCCCGGACGGATACGGGTGATCAGCGGAGTGTGCTTAGGATAGATCCCCAGCTCGCCCTGCTCGCCCGGCAACGCGACGAATTCGGCCACGCCGGAGTAGATCAACTCCTCGGCGGAAACCACGTCAACGTGAATAGTGTTTGCCATGTGTGTCCTATCGGGTTGTGCCCCGCCTTGCGGCGGGGCGCTCAACGATTAGTTGAGTTTTTTGGCTTTTTCGATAGCTTCGTCGATCGTGCCAACCATGTAGAACGCTTGCTCTGGCAGGTGATCGAGTTCGCCCGACGCGATCATCTTGAAGCCTTTGATCGTGTCTTTCAGCGAAACGTATTTACCTGGCGAACCGGTAAACACTTCAGCAACGTGGAACGGCTGCGACAGGAAACGCTGCATCTTACGGGCGCGAGCCACCAGCAGTTTGTCTTCCGGTGCCAGTTCGTCCATACCCAGAATCGCGATAATGTCACGCAGTTCTTTGTAGCGCTGCAGGGTACCCTGTACGGCGCGGGCGGTGTCGTAGTGCTCTTGGCCAACGACCAGTGGATCCAGCTGACGCGAGGTCGAATCCAGTGGGTCCACCGCAGGGTAGATACCCAGCGAGGCGATGTCACGCGACAGCACGACGGTCGAATCCAGGTGACCGAAGGTGGTCGCTGGCGACGGGTCGGTCAAGTCATCCGCTGGAACGTACACGGCCTGGATCGAGGTGATCGAACCGGTCTTGGTCGAGGTAATACGCTCTTGCAGACGGCCCATTTCTTCGGCCAGGGTAGGCTGGTAACCCACTGCGGAAGGCATACGGCCCAGCAGTGCGGATACTTCGGTACCGGCCAGCGTGAAGCGGTAGATGTTGTCCACGAAGAACAGCACGTCTTTACCTTCGTCACGGAACGATTCCGCAATGGTCAGACCGGTCAGCGCGACGCGCAGACGGTTGCCCGGTGGTTCATTCATCTGACCGTAGACCATGGCGACTTTGGAGTTCTCTGGGTTTTCCAGATCGACCACTTTCGCATCAGCCATTTCGTGGTAGAAGTCGTTACCTTCACGGGTACGCTCACCTACACCAGCAAACACGGACAGACCCGAGTGTGCTTTAGCGATGTTGTTGATCAGTTCCATCATGTTCACGGTCTTGCCTACACCTGCACCGCCGAACAGACCAACCTTACCACCCTTGGCGAACGGGCAGACCAGGTCAATCACCTTGATGCCGGTTTCCAGCAGATCCTGCGATGGCGACAGTTCGTCGTATGCAGGAGGGGTGCGGTGGATCGAGGCGATCTGCTCATGCGATACTGGACCGCATTCGTCGATCGGGTTACCCAGCACGTCCATGATGCGACCCAGGGTCGCTTTACCGACTGGCACCATGATAGGCTTGCCGGTGTTCTGGATCATCATGCCGCGACGCAGACCGTCGGACGAACCCAGAGCAATGGTACGGACAATGCCGTCACCCAGCTGTTGTTGAACTTCCAGGGTCAGCTCGGAGCCTTCCATTTTCAAGGCATCAAATACCTTAGGCATCGCGTTGCGGGGAAACTCAACGTCCACCACAGCGCCGATACACTGAACGATTTTGCCATCAGCCATGTTCGTTCCTTC
>JBGSBQ010000106.1:0-9093 GCA_041730475.1 Sphingomonadaceae bacterium | reverse complement strand
CATGCCAACAACTTATAGAACGATATGATATTTTCGGCGCTACTTTTTTTACCGATAAGGGCGGACAATTAGTTCAGTCCGTTTTCCCACCTGAAGAAAGAAAGCTCGAGTTAGTGGAGAAAGATTTAAGGAAAGGAGAATTGCTTCATTGATTTCAAATGAGCATTTTATGAGCGATTGGCAGACCTGACCCCGGTTTTGCTGTGGGTTATTTACCGTTGCGGGAGATGCTGATCAGGTAGTTTTGCATGGTTGCTTCGGCGACCGAGGCCCATTGGTTCTGGTCTTGGCGGAAGCGCTTCCACGGTTCGTAGATCTTTTTGAATTTGGCATTCTTTGCCGCTTCGTCGTTCATCACGTCGGTCGCCGCTTTGTAGCAGGCGTCCATCATGTCTTTCGGGAAGTTGCGCAGCTTGACGCCGTTCTTCAGCAAACGCGCCAGCGCGGCGGGATTCTTGGCGTCGTATTCGGCTTGCATGACGACGTGCGCTTCGTAGGTCGCGACTTCCAGCGCAGCCTGGTATTCCTTGGGCAGCTTTTCCCATTCTTTGATGCTGACGTAGAACGAGAACGAGGCGCCCGCTTCCCACCAGCCCGGCGCGTAGTAGTACGGCGCAACTTTGTAGAAGCCGAGCTTTTCGTCGTCGTAGGGGCCGACCCATTCGGCGGCGTCGATCGTGCCTTTTTCCAGCGCGGGGTAAATGTCGCCACCGGCCAGTTGTTGCGGTACCAGCCCCAGCTGCTCCAGCACGCGCCCGGCGAAGCCGCCCACGCGCATCTTGGTGCCTTTCAGGTCGGCCACGCTTTTGACTTCTTTGCGGAACCAGCCCCCCATCTGGGTGCCGGAGTTCCCGCCCAGGAAGTTGATGATGCCGTAGCCTTTGAAGAAGTCACGCGTCAGCTCGCGCCCGCCGCCCTGGTCGTACCACGCGGTGTGCTGACGCGAGGTCAGCCCAAATGGCACCGCGCAGTCAAACGCGAACGTGGCGTCCTTGCCGAAGTAGTAGTACGAGGCGCTGTGACCCATTTCTACAGTGCCGGCCTGGACCGCATCCATCACTTGCAAACCGGGCACGATCTCGCCGGCGGCAAACGCGCGAATGTTGAATTTGCCGCCCGTCAGCTGCGCGACGCGCTTGGTCAGGATGTCCGATGCGGCAAAGATGGTGTCCAGCGATTTGGGAAAGCTTGAGGCCAGCCGCCAGTTGACGGCGGGCAGTGCGTCCGCGGCCAGTGCCGGCGAAGCGATCACGCCAGCGCCCGCTCCAGTGGCGGCTTTCTTCAGAAACGAACGACGTTCCATGCAGTGTCTCCTTGGGTCTTTTTTTATTGGGCAGGAAAATACATCAGCAGTGTATGGGTACTGTGCCAAGCTTGCAACGAAAATTAAAACGGCCGCACGCGGCGGCCGTCCGGGCTGCTGACGCGCGCGTTTAACCGCCCGCCACCACCATGTTTTCGATCAGGATGGAACCAGTCTGTTTGGTGCCGCGCACCAGTACATCGGCGCCCACCGCAACGATCTGCGCCAGCATGTCCTTCATATTACCGGCAATCGTGATTTCTTCGACCGGGTATTGAATCACACCGTGCTCGACCCAGTAACCGGAGGCACCGCGCGAGTAGTCGCCGGTGACGTAGTTGGTGCCCTGCCCCATCAGCTCGGTCACCAGCAGGCCGGTGTCCATCTTGCGCAGCATGGCGGCGAAGTCGTCGTCGGCCTGGGTCAGGCTGGAGGTCAGCGACAGGTTGTGCGAGCCGCCCGCATTGCCGGTGGTTTGCATGCCCAGCTTGCGCGCCGAATAGGTCGACAGGAAGTAGCCTTGCACTACGCCATCCTTGACCACGTCGCGCTTGACGGTGCGCACGCCTTCTTCATCGAACGGCGCCGAGCCGACCGCGCCAATGATGTGCGGGTCTTCGTGAATCTGGATGTGCTGCGGCAGCACTTGCTGGCCCAGCGAATCCAGCAGGAAGGTCGATTTGCGGTACAGCGCACCGCCCGACGTGGCTTGCACGAAGGCACCCAGCAGACCAGCGGCCAGCGGTGCTTCGAACAGTACCGGGCAGGTACGGGTGTCGATGGTGCGGGCGTTCAGACGTGCCAGCGCGCGCTCGGCAGCGTAACGGCCGATCGCTTCCGGCGACGACATTTTGCTGGCGTCGCGCACCGAACTGTACCAGTCGTCGCGCTGCATCTTGGCGCCCTTGCCGGCGATCGGCGCCACCGACAGCGTGTGGCGCGAATACGGATAGCCGCCGATGAAGCCGCGCGAGTTGGCCGATACGAAGTGCGATTGCTGCACATGCACACCGGCGCCTTCGCTGTTGGTGATACGCGGGTCGACCGCAAACGCGGCCGCCTCGGCGCGTTGCGCCAGCGCGACGGCTGCTTCGGTGCTGATGGTCCACGGGTAGAATAACTGCAGGTCGCGTGGCGACAGTTCCAGCATGTCGGCATCGGCCAGACCGGCGCAGTCGTCGTCGGCGGTGAAGCGGGCGATGTTGTAAGCTGCTTCCACGGTGGCGCGCAGCGCGGCCGGCGAGAAGTCCGAGGTCGAGGCATTGCCACGGCGCTGGCCAATGAACACCGTGACGCCCATGCCTTTGTCTTTGTTCTGTTCGATAGTTTCGATTTTGCTCTTGCGTACCGAGACCGACAGCCCGCTGCCTTCGCTGATTTCAACAGCGGCATCGGTGCCGCCCTGTTCCTTGGCGTATGCGAGCACGTCGCGTGCAAGCTGCTTTAATTGGTCCTGGCTGTGGGTAAAAACGGAGTCATTCATGGGCTGTTTTCTTCGGGTGGCCGCTAAAACAGTTATCATAGCAGTCGTTTACAGTTTACAGGGGCGGCCACGCACCTGACCGAGAGTTAATATTATGGTAAATCCCAACCGCGGCGCCGTCGGCTTCAGCTCCACCGAATTCGAGCAGGAATACGAACGCCCTTCCAAATCCGAGATGAAACGCCAGTCCGACGCCCTGCAGAAAATGGGCGAAACGCTGGTCGAGGCCCCACGTGACCGCGTCAAGCGCGTGCCGATGCCGGAGGAAGTGCTGGAGGCGATTCTGGCCTGCCAGCAGATCACCAACCACGAAGGCCGGCGCCGCCAGATGCAGTTCGTTGGCAAGCGTATGCGCACCCTCGACGAGAATGAAATCGCCGAGATCCAGCGCGCCATCGATGGCTGGAAAGGCGCCTCCAAGGCTGACACCAACGCCATGCACGCGCTGGAACGCCGCCGCGACAAGCTGCTGACCGACGACAAGGCGCTGACCGTGCTGCTGGAGGAGAACCCGGAACTCGACGTGCAGCACCTGCGCACGCTGATCCGCAATGCCCGCAAGGAGCAGGCCGAGAACAAGCCACCGAAGGCCTATCGCGAGATCTTCCAGATCCTCAAACAGATCGACGCCCAGAAACAAAAGGCCGCCAAGAGCGATGCCGACAGCGACGACGACAGCGAGCAAGATGACGAGTAATGCCGAGCTGCTGGTGATCGGCCTGGTCTCGGTATCGGACCGTGCCAGCGCCGGTGTGTATCAGGATCAGGGTATTCCGGCGCTGCAGGACTGGCTGCAAGCGGCGCTGACTACCCCGTTCCGGGTCGAGACCCGTTTGATCGCCGACGAACGCGCCGTGATCGAGGCCACGCTGGTCGAGCTGGTCGATAGCGCGCGCTGCCATCTGGTGCTGACCACCGGCGGCACCGGCCCGGCGCGGCGCGACGTGACGCCGGAAGCAACGCTGGCCATCGGCACCAAGGAAATGCCGGGCTTTGGCGAACAGATGCGCCAGATCAGCCTGCAGTTCGTGCCGACCGCGATCCTGTCGCGCCAGACCGCGGTAATCCGCGAGACGCCCGACCACGCGGCGCTGGTGATGAATTTGCCGGGCCAGCCCAAGGCCATCAAGGAAACGCTGGAAGGCTTGAAGGACGCTGACGGCAAGTCGCTGGTCGGTGGTATTTTCGCCGCCGTGCCGTATTGCGTGGATCTGATCGGCGGTCCCTACATGGAAACCGATCCCGCCATCTGCAAGGCTTTCCGCCCCAAATCTGCACTGCGCAGCACATAACAGGAACCCCATGAGCCAACTGCTGGAAACCATCGACATCGAATCGGCGCCGAATCCTACGGTCACCATCATCTGGATGCACGGCCTCGGTGCCGATGCGAATGACTTCGTGCCGATGGTGCGCGAACTCGATCTGCGCGGCCTGCCCGGCATCCGTTTCGTGTTCCCGAACGCGGATGCGATCCCGGTCACGATCAACAACGGCTACGTGATGCGGGCCTGGTACGACATCGTCGCCACCGACCTCGGTCGGCAGGAAGATGAAGCGGGCTTGCGCGCCTCGCAGCTGAAAGTGGAAGCGCTGATCGCGCGTGAAAAAGCGCGCGGCATTGCGGCCGACCGCATCATCGTAGCCGGCTTCTCGCAGGGCTGCGCGATGACGCTGATGAGCGGCATGCGCCAGTCGGAGAAACTGGCTGGTCTGATGTGCCTGTCCGGCTACGTGCCGCTGGCGTCGAAAGCCGCCGCCGAACATACGGCGGCCAGCCTGGCGACCCCGATCTTCATGGTGCACGGCCGCATGGACCCGGTAATCCCGGTGCTGCGCGCCGAACAGTCGCGTGACCTGCTGATCCAGCTCGGCTACCAGGTCGAGTGGCATGACTATCCGATGCAGCATTCGCTGTGCCAGGAAGAAGTGGTGCACATCAGCGCCTGGCTGAAACGCGTACTGGCCTGATTTGCGGCGGCGCGGCCGATAAAAAAAACCCGGACATTCGCATGTCCGGGTTTTTTTATGCCTGCGACCTACTGATTAGAACTTGTAGGTAGCGCTGACGTAGCCAGTGGCGCCGTGGGCGTCGTAGTAGCTAGGGTCATAGCCACCCTGGAAGTAGTTACCCAGAGTGATCGCTTCTGGCGGTTTGCGGTTGAACAGGTTCTTCATACCGACGCGCAGCGACAGGTTCTTGAAGCCGTTGTAGCTACCCTGTGCATCCCAGGTCGAGAACGCGCCAACGTGGACCGCATCCTTGCCGGTAATCGAATCGGCACGGGCTGCATCCCAGTAGCCGGACTGGAAGTTCTGCGTCAGGTTGACGCCCCATTTCTGGAATTTCCAGTCAAACGCCATCTGATGTTTCCAGCGGAAGATCACGCCACCGTTGGCCACTGCGTTCAGCGGCGAACCGTTGGCGTCGATGGTGTGGGCCACGCTAGGCTGCACGGTGCCATCTGGCAGCGTCAGGTCGTACTTGGTGGTGTAGGTACCGTTCAGACGGGTCGCGAAGGTGCCGTAGTTGGCGGTCTTGGCGATGGTCCAGCGGGCGTCGATGTCGATGCCTTCGGTTTTCAACGCGCCGGCGTTCAGGTTGGTGCTGGTGATCTGCGTGATGTTCTTGGCAGCGTCACGGGTGACCAAACCAGTGTACAGCGCATTGCCGGCAGCGGCCTGCTCGACGATGAACTCAGGGCTCAGCGTGGTGACCAGGTTGCTGACGCCAATCTTCCAGTAGTCCAGCGCGATCGATACGCCTGGCACCGGATCGATAACGAAGCCCAGCGACGACTGTTCCGACTTCTCTGGCTTCAGGTTCGGGTTACCGCCGGCCAGTACGTTGAACTGACCGTTGGTGCCGGTGACCGGATCGGCGAAGGTAGCGCTGGTGCCCAGCGTTTGCGGGTTGTTCAGCTCAGGCAGTGCGGCGACGCGGAAGCCACGGCCATACGAACCGCGCACCAGCAGCTGCGACATCGGCTGATAACGCAGACTGATCTTCGGATTGGTCGAGGTGGCGTTTGGATAGCGGTCAGTACGCACGGCCAGATCGCTTTCCAGCTGCTTCAGGATCGGCACACTCAGCTCACCGAACAGCGCCGACGAGGCCCGCGATGCCGTCAGTGGCAGGGTCTGGCCGCCGTAACCGGAGATATCGCCCGACTGGTAAGCCGCGCTTGGGCTCAGGTCCAGCTTCTCATTGGCCAGCGAGGCGCCGACGGCGAACTTGGCCATACCGGCTGGCAGCTGGTACAGGTCACCCGAAATACGGGCGTTCAGCGCATCGTTGGTCAGCGTCGAGTGGATCATCGCGCCCACGTAGTTGGTGGCGTAGATTTGCTTGGCCAGTTCTGGCGATTGCTGGGCAGCCCATGGATTGAAGGCGTTGTTGTTGCTCAGCAGCTTGGCCAGTGCGACCTGGTTCTGGTAACCCTGCAGCGTGTTTTCGCTGACTTCGCTGGCGTTGTGGGTGTAGGCCACGTCGTAGTCGAAGCCCTTGACGGTGCCACGCATGCCCAGTACCAGGTGCGATTGCTTGGCCATGTCTTCGTTCGAGCGGGTGCCGCCATCAAACGCGCGGTAGCTGACGGTGACTGGCTTGCCCAGTTGATCCGGGTGTTTGGCTGCCAGATAGGCGCTTGGGTAGTAAGGGCTGGTTGGCGACAGGATGATGGCCGGGTACACATTCGCAGCAGCGAAGGCGTTATCGGTCGACAGGAAGGACGCGTTGTACGGCGAAGCCTGCGCCTTGGTGCTGGTCTTCTGCTGCGAGTGGAAGCCTTCGACGAAGAATTCGTTCTGCTCGTTCAGCTTGAAGCGGAAGCTGGCCGACACGTTGGCGCGCTCAACTTCTGGCAGCAGGCCGACGAACGGCGCCGAGTTGAAGCGGCAGGAACCGGTGTTGGCATCCCACTGGCTGCCATTGGTGGTGCAATTGGACTGGGTCAGTGGATTGCCCAGGCTGGTGCCCAGCGAGTTCAGGGTCTTCGGAATCACGCCGCCGGCATTGGCGGTGGTGTTCGGATCGAAGGTGCTCAGGTTGCCGCTTGGGGTCGCGCTCTGCTCGCGCAGGCCGTTGTTGTTCCAGCTCTGGCCAGCGTAGCTGCGCTGGTTACCGAAGATGGCTTTGTCCTTGGAGACGTCGGCGGCCACGGTGATGTTGTAGCGGTCTTCGTCGAAGTCGCCCCAGCCGGCAATGATCGAGGCCTTGGTGGTGGAACCGCCGCCGTCCTTGGTGCCGCTGCCGTAGCCGGTCACTTCAACGCCGTTGAAGTTATTGCGCAGGATGAAGTTGATCACGCCGCCGATGGCGTCGGAACCGTACACGCCGGAAGCGCCATCCTTCAGCAGTTCGACGTGGTCGACGGCTGCCAGTGGGATCGAGTTGATGTCGACGGCAGTACCGTCGGTGGCGTAGTTGGCCAGACGGCGGCCGTTGACCAGGATCAGGGTCTTGGAGGCGCCGATGCCGCGCAGCGAAGCGCTCGACAGGCCATAGGTCGACGAGCCCACGCCATTGGCGGTGCTGACGCCGCCGACGGCGGTGTTGGCGGTGATCGAGGACAGCAGCGCTTCGGTGTTGGTCACGCCCAGTTTGGCGATGTCTTCGTGGGTGACGGTCTGCACTGGCAGCGCGCCTTCGGCCTGCGCGCGCTTGATCGACGAGCCGGTGATTTCCACGCGCTGCATGGCTGGCGCGTCCGCCGTTTGCGCCTGAACCGCATTGAATGCGCCCAGACCGAGCACTACGCTACCCGAGAACATCAGGCGCAGCGAGCGCGAAATTACTGTTTCTTTGGTCATCTGAATTCCGATTTGATGGATGAGTTTTCTGGCTACTGATTTCTGGCTACTTATCTATACAACTAGCTCACAATAAGCTTGCAAAACGGCAAGTTTCGCCAGCCGGGTCGTATGACAACATGCACGAATCCGAGCGTCAATGGACGTTCTGGCATGAGTCTAAAAAGCGACAGCCTGCGCGTCGGAGTGTAAAAATGCGGGGAATTTAAGCCATTTTTAAGAATGGCAGAGAACAGATGTTTTTTACCAGTTGGCAAAAAATATTATTCAGCGATGAAATGTATTTTATTGAATAAATTTGGCGGCAGCACATGGCCATGTTGCTAACATCGCGCAAGATGTAGCTAAAATACCAAAAAATAATACAAATTGTTACAAATATGTGACAGCAAGTCTTAAATTTTTAACATTCAAGACAGGCAACCGTTTTTAGCATCTCTTTTTTACATGATTCCCTGATGGCAATTTCAGTCAGGGAGTGGTGTCGCCGGGCTCGCCGGCACGGCGGTGCGGGCGGTATTCATCACCATGGCGAGGAAAGTGTAGTACCCGTTGATGCCGATCAAATCGACCACGCCATGCTCGCCAAAGCGCGCCAGCGCCGCCCCGTACAGCACATCGTCGACCTGCTGATGTTGCTGCAGTGAAATACAGAAGTCATGCACCAGCGCCTCGTCATCCGACATCTGCAGCGGCCGACGGCGCGCCGCGATGGCTTCGATCAGCGTGCCATCGATACCGCACTGGCGCGCAATCGGCTCGTGAATGGCCCACTCGACCTGCTGGCTCCAGTGGCGCGCCGTGACCAGAATCGCCAGTTCCGACAGGCGGGTGCCGATCGCGCTGCGGTAGCGCAGGTACTCGCCCATGGTTTGCGCCGCCTGCATCAGTTCCGGGCTGCGGATCAGCGGCACGAAGGGGCCGTACAGCGCGCCGCGCGGGCCATCGATGACGGCTTGCGCCGCCACTTGCTGGGCGGCGCTCATCTGCGCAAACGGGATCGGGCCAAGGCGGTCGGACATGGGCAGCTCCTGAAGATGGATTATTCAGCCATGTTCGGGGAAATATCAACAGAAGACAAGCCGATCACGTTTATCGTCGGCAGTTCGTCCGTCACCACCCGCGAGGAGCCATGAGAAACCAATTAAGTTTGTAGGTACTGGCGAAAAAATGGAAGCGATTGATGTATTCTATCCAGATCGTATGGCAGAACGTATCCTTGGAATGGGAGACGTGGTAAACAAAAATATAAACAGATTTTAAATATACAACATCTTTTGAAAAAAAAATCAGGATATTAACTAAAATAAATAGTTACTATCCTGATAAAATAATACATTCCACAGAATTTCAATCGATTAAATTCGGTCACAAAAAAACGAGTTTGTTCGATCGTGAGTTAGCAGATTCGACAGATTGGAAAGAGATTCGTCGTCTTTGGCTCGCACTCGACAGTGTCGTGACATTGCCGATTGAAATTGAAAATGAAACGGGT
>JBGSBQ010000105.1:0-9105 GCA_041730475.1 Sphingomonadaceae bacterium | reverse complement strand
TTCCATACCTCTATCCGGCCTGACCCGACCAACCCAGGATCGCAGATCCTGGTGACGGTACCAGCCAAGGTTCTGGGTGCCGAGTTTGAAATGCGGTATCGCTTCACGCCGCAAGACCAACTCAGTCTGAGCTATAGCTATACGGATGCAACGTTCTCGAATGTACCGGCAGCGTTCAGCCAATTCATGGCTGAAAAGAAACAGGTGCCGGGCGCCGTGCCGCATACGTTCAATGCTGGGTACGGCCATACGTTTAACCTGCCGGGCGATTCAGTGCTCGACGTCCGTGCCGATGCACGCTACACGTCAGCATACTACCTCGACAATGTCAGCGAGCAACTGGGCCAAGCCGGCTTGGCGTATGTTCACGTCGGCGAGCAGTGGACCGGTAATCTGAGCAGCACCTGGCGACCAAGCGACGCCCGCTACGCTGTGACGGCATATGTACGCAATGTGACCAACAACCGCTACAAGACTTTTGGGCAGGTGCAACTGCTGCAACCGTTTGTAGTTGCCAGCGGTACACAAAATGACCCACGCACAATTGGCGTTGTCTTATCATCGTCCTTCTGACGAGATAGTGGAACCTGACGCGCAATAAAATCAACAACCATAGCCGGCGGCTTTTGAGTTCACGCCGGCTAACTTTAAAGGATAGATGACGATGAGTTTGCATTGTTCAACCCGGCTTTCCGGAGTACTGGCAGGATTAGTCCTTGCCTTCGCAGCGTTGCCGGCGTCTGCGCACCATTCCGCCGCCCCGTTCGATATGACCAAACAGCTGGCTATGGAGGGCACGGTGGCAAAGTGGGTGTGGGCCAACCCCCATTCCTGGCTTTACATTCAGGTCGCCAAAGCCGACGGCACTCAGGAGGTCTGGGGGCTGGAGGCTGGCAGCACGGGCATGCTGGCCCGTAGCGGCTGGGGTGCATACGACATGAAACCTGGTGACAAGATCTCTGTGACCTACTCGCCTGAGCGTGAGGGTAAGCACATCGGCTTGTTGTGGAATGTCAAATTGCCAACTGGTCGCATGCTGACCGCTGGCGCCGGTGCGCCGCCTCCCGGGGCTGGTGCACCGCCTCCTGGCGCTGGTGTGCCTCCTCCCGGTGCAGCGCCAGTTGTCCCGCCCACTCGTTAACTGCAGAGACCGTTAAATGTTCAAGCAAAAAACTATACTCGCCGCTGTACTGTGTTCGATGATGCTCGCCTTGCCAGCTGCCGCCGCCACCGCCGCGCAGCCGCTGGGATCGAAGTGGACCGACGTCGCCAAGCTGCCCGAGTTCTTCACCGGTAACTGGGAGAGCAGGGCGTCATTTCTGGATAACGCCGAGGCTGCTGTTCCATACACGGCCCAAGCACAGGCCTACGTCGACCAATACAAACCGATTGCAGACATCCCGTTTGCCGGCCCAGGTTGCCCAACGCCCGGGATGCCGCTGGTTCAGCGCCTGGGCTCGCCGCTGAAGTTCTTCTATCAGCCGGGCATGATTGCGATCTATATCGAAAACACCAGCATGACGCGTTTTATCAAGCTCAATGCCAAGCATTCCGCGCAGCCCAACCCGACCTTCCTGGGTGAGTCCGTGGGGCATTTCGAGGGCGATACGCTGGTAGTGGACAGTACCGGTTTCGGTAAAATCATGCTGCAATATGGCGTTTTGCCGGGCAAGAACACGGGCCCCTTCGTCCTGCCTCCTGATGTGATCTTTGGTCCGCATGGCCCGAATCTGCGGATGGTCGAACGCATGCGGATGCTCGACCCGGACACGCTGGAGATCAAGTTGACGGTGCATGACGATACGGTCTGGAAGCAACCGATGGTGTCGAATGCGGGTCTGATTTTCAAGCGCAATAGAGGCGAAAACGGCATCCCTCACGAATGGGTGTGCAGCTCGGACGATACCCTTACCTTCGATCCTGCCCAGGACAAGACGGTCACGGAAGATCCCGCCGAGGTTCTTAAGCGGCTTCAGAAACAAGACAAGCAATAAGAATCAAATTTTGAGGTGAACTGCATGATGAAATATTTGGCAACAATGGCCGGGTCGCTATTATTGGTGGCCGCTGGCGGAGCTTATGCCCAAGGCGCAACGCCTAGCTATAAACCTACCGTTGACGATTGGATGGGGGTGAACGCGGCGGTTGATAACTATACGCTGGGGCTGGAGCTGCATGATTCGGCACGCTTCCACAAGGCGTTCTGGCCAGAGGCCATGATCATCGTGCAGCCGGAACCCGGCAAAAGCTTCAGCATGCCCTACCGGCAGGCGGAAGCCGGGCCACCTAAGCCACCACCAGGTGCGCCGATGCCGCCACCGGGTGGTTTGATGCCGCCACCGGGTGCACCGATGCTGCCACCGGGTGCGCCTATGCCCAAAGGGAACGCGATTGGTACCGATGCTGAGCCCTGGCACCTGGCACTGAGTCATCACTTTGAGTTCCAGAGCCCAACTCGGGCCACGCATTACGGTTACTTCATCAGTGTTTATCCAGACCTCAAAACGAAGATGACCACTGCTGGTCTTCCTGGACATTACGACGATATCCTGGAACAGCGCAATGGCGAGTGGCGCATTATCCAGCGCAAGACGGTGATTGGGGCCAAATAGGCCACCTGGGTACGCCAAGGCGCCATGCATTCCAATCCCGCAGAAAACTCATCAAGAATTGTTGAGTTTTCTGCCGGTGTTGAGTGTCGCCACATCGTTGGGCGACTTGGCTAGGCTCACGCTCTTTCAATACAAATAGCGGGGCGTGGCCAAGGCACCCCAAGGCAAGGGTGGTTCAAGTTGCTCCCGCAAGGCTTTTCAAGCGGAGGATATTGACGATGACCACACCCGAACCACCCAAGGTCCAGCGCCGCGCGTTTCTGGCAACCGCGCTGGTCAGCGGGACCGTGCTGTCGCCTGCCGCCGCGCGGGCGGCGGCTTCCTGCGCCGTGCCGTTCAACCGGGCGGCGTATGAGCGTTATGTCGGCCTGATGAATGCGGAAGACCCGCGTTTTGTTGAGTACTATACCGACGATATCAAATTTGAGATGAATCTCCGGGGCAAGTCCAATGTGCTGGAGTTTTATCGACATCAATGGCCCTATATCAAAGAAACGCTGGCAATCTCCTTCTTTTGTTCCGACGCCTCCGGTGCTGCCGCGCAGGTGTTCAGCGAACTGCGTTGCAGCAAGGACAACAACGACACCACAATCTTCGGCCGCGCCCTCAAGGCCGGCGAGGTTCAGCGGGTGCGTGGCTACGTGTTCTATACGTTGAATGCGCAAGGCCTGATCACTGAGATCAAGGGCCCGCCGCCGGAAGTCTTGCAGCCGTGGCACCTGGAAACGACTTGATGCGTCAGATTTCCCCGCTAATTTTCGGATCTAACTCTCGCACTCAAGCCGTTACGCTTGCGGTAAACGCCATCACAATCGTTGCGACCGGCGAGTGCTAACGCGGTTGACCGGCAGCGCCCAGATGGCGCCGCTGCCGGTGCAGCCTGCATCACGTGGCCTGGCAATTCGATTGATAATCTATCAGATAAACTATAATCTTCAAGATGATAGATATTTTATCGAAAAGCAGGTATAGTCACTCATCCTCTGGCGTCAGAACGTAGCCAGAGACAACTGGCGGCCGCTCTTCTGCGGCCAACGGTACCGAGAACCCGCAGCCGCGCGCATGCACCAGGCAGGGATTTTCGGATCAACCCACGTCGGGACGGCGCCGCCGCTCGGCGAACGACAGGAGACAACAGAATGCAAACGATCAAGATGCGACTGGCATTGGCGGCTTTCGCCCTGCTGCCGGCATTGAGCCAGGCAGCCCCCGAGGAGTACACCATCGAGCCGGGCCACACCTACCCGAGCTTCGAAACTTCGCACATGGGGCTGTCGCTGTGGCGCGGCAAGTTCGACAAATCGCGTGGCAAGATCTGGCTTGATCGCGCTGCCAAGACCGGCAAGCTCGACATCACCATCGATATCGCTTCGGTGAACTTTGGTTTGCCGATGATGGATACGCGGGCCAAGAGCGACCACTTCTTCGACGTCGAGAAATACCCGACCGCCACCTACCGCAGCGATTCCATCACCTTCGAAGGTGACGTTCCCGTCGCGGTGAACGGCCAGCTGACGCTGCGCGGCATCACCAAGTCGGTACCGTTGAAGATCGTTCATTTCAAGTGCACGATACACCCGATGTTCAAGCGCGAGATCTGCGGCGCCGATGCGCGTGCGGAATTCGACCGACGCGATTTTGGCATGAACCGCGACATCGTTCTGACCGACCCGAATGTGCGCCTGTCGATCGCGGTCGAGGCCCTGCGCGGCGCCGAGTTGCCGGCGATGCCCACGCCAAAAATGTTGTTGGAAATGCAGTCTGCGGGCGACGCAGCACCGAAGCACTGATTCGCCCTAGCTGCCTGGAGACAACATGACATCCCCGAAGATCTGGAAATTCGTCGCCGCATGCGCATTGGGCTTAGGCCTGGCCATGTCGGCCCATGCCGCCAAGTACACACCGCAGGAAGAAGCCAATGTCAAGTTGGTGGCCGATTTTTACGCGGCCCTCGATAACGCTGACGCCCACGGCGACATGAAGCAGAAGATCCGCTCCATCGCCGAAAAGTATCTGCAGGCGGACTACATCCAGCACATGGAAGCCGCCAAGGCGTTCGGCCCGGGCCGCGAAGGCCTGATCCGCTTGCTCGAGCAAATGCCGGCCATGCCAGCGCCGCCCGCAGGCATGGCGCCGCCACCGGCGCAAGTGCTGTCGTTGATCGCCAACGGCGACATCGTGATCCGCGTGTCCGCGCGCACCATGCCGGCAGCCCCGGGCGCAGCAGGCAATCCTAGTTACATGTTCAACATGTTCCGGATTCAGAATGGCAAGCTCGCCGAGCACTGGGATGCGTCGTCAGGCGCCGCCATGGGCCCGCCGCCGGCAGCGCCAGCGCCGCACCAGTGAACCGTTCCCGTCCAACCCCGCATCGCTGTTGAAGAGAAACATCATGAAATTTTACCAACCCGTCGCTAAAGCTCTTATTCTGGCCCTGTCGGCCCTCACTTTGACGCAAGCCGTGGCACACCATTCGTTCGCGGCGTACGACCAGACCGTCACCAAGGCGGTCACCGGTACGCTCAAGGAATTCGACTGGAATGCACCGCACTCGTCGATGACCGTCGCCTTCATCGACGCCAGCGGCAAGGCCGATGAAGTCTCGGTGACCACCGGTGCGCCCGCCACGATTTCTGGCCAGGGCTTTAAGTCGCGTGACTTCAAGGCCGGCCAAAAGGTCATCATGACCTGGCACCCGAACCGCAACGGCGTGCCGGGCGGCGAACTGGTCAACGTCACCCTCGAGGATGGACGTGTTCTGACTGGTGGTTTTGGCCGCCCACCGGGCCCACCGCCCGCGACGAAGTAATTGCCGATACCGTCCCGGCAGTCCCTCGAACAAGGAAAAGGAACCATGATTACGATGCATCCTCTCGCAACGAAAGCGGCGCTCAGCCTGCTGGCCGTCGTGCTGGCCGGTTCGGCCCTGGCCCAAGCGCCGGCCGGCGCACCATTCGGGGTGCCTCCCGGCGCTGCCGCAGGTCTGCCCCCGGGCGGTCCCCCACACGGTCCGCCGGGCGCCCCCGCGGGTCTTCCTCCCGGCGGTCCACCGCAGGGTCCACCGGGTGCTCCTTCGGGTTTCCCTGCAGGTGGCCCACCGCCGCCGCCGCCTTTGCCCGCCAACGCACCGAAGGCGCCTGCGGATCCGCGCAACATTGAAGGCACCTGGAGCCATGAACAGATGCTGGTGTTCCGCATCACGACCGACATGTACGGCGACGCGCTGCCTTACAACGAGCGTGGCCGGCGCCTGATGGACAGCCGCGTCAAAGCGACCTACGTCGACCAGGTGCCAGTCTCCAACGCTTCGGCCGAATGCCTGCCGCCCGGCCAACCCTGGCAGATGGACCTGAACTTCCCGTTCCAGATCTTCCAGGACAAGGATGTCGTCTCACTGCTGTTTCAGGAGTACCACGGCGCCTGGCACATTCGCATGAATGGTCAGCACCGCAAGGACGGCAAGCGCGAGTACTTCGGCGATTCCATTGCTCAATGGGATGGCAACACGCTGGTCGTCACGACTACCAACTACCGCCGCTCGCTGTGGCTGGACGTCGATGGCACCCCGGCATCGGTCGATGCCCGCCTGACGTTCCGCATCCGCAAGGTCGAGATCGGCGGCACCAAGCTGGAGGTGGTCGTTACCGTGGACGATCCCCGCTACTACACCAAGCCGTGGTCGATCGTGCGGCTGTATGCATGGCGTCCCGACATGGCGAATTTCTCCGAATATAACTGTGAGAACCAGGTCGGTGCCAAAGGCGGCGTGTCGCAGTACGGTCTCGTACCGGAACCGCCGGAAGAAACTCAGTGAGGAGCCATCAAGTGAATCATCGCAATCGTCTGGGGCGCCTCGCGTCCCTGCAACGTACCATTATCGCTGCCGCGCTGTTGGCGGCGGGCGCCGTCAACGCGGCCGGACACCCCAGCCTGGAGGGCGTCTGGAAGCTCGAGCGCCCGCAGTCGGAGTTAGTGCCGGTGCAAGGCCAGATCCCGTTCACGGAAGATGGCCGCAAGGACTATGAAGCCAACAAGGCCGCCGGCGCCAAGCAGGATTTCAGCTATGACCGTACGCAGTCGCGCTGCTCCTCGCCGGGCCTGCCGCGCATCATGCTCACGCCGCGGCTGTTCGCCATCCATGATCGTCCGCATATGGTGACCATGCAGTTCGAGTGGAACCGCCTGGTACGTCAGATCGACTTGCGCCAGGGTCCGGACAAGCTGCCGAACCCGATGCAGGAAGGCGGCCTCACCGGTGGCGGCGGCGCGTCCACGATGATGGGCGAGACCAGCGGCCAATGGGAAGGCAAGGTGCTGGTGGCACGCACCAAGAATCTGTCCGACAAGAAGCTGCTGGACGCCTACCTGCCCAGCGGCGAGGACCTGGAGCTGACCGAGCACTTCCGCCTGCGCGACGCGAATACGCTGGAAGACCGGATCACGATCAAGGATCCGGCCAACTTCACGCAGCCCTGGGACACCGTGCTGGTGTTTAAGCGTCAGCCGGGCACGGCGTCGCAGTTGCGCGAGGACATCTGTATCGAACGACGCAACGCCGGCGAATTGCCGCTGCCGCGCTAAGGTCAGGGCGTCCGCATGACAACGACTCCCGGCCAGAGCGCCAGTTACGGCCGCACCGCCGTGGCGCTGCACTGGATCATCGCGCTGCTGATCGTGATCGCTTTCGCGGTTGGCCTGACGATGGTGGACCTGCCCCTGAGCCCGCAGAAGGCCAAGGTGTTCGCCTATCACAAGTGGATCGGTATCACCGTGCTGGCACTGGTGCTGGTGCGCGTGGTGTGGCGCGCCACCCATGCCGTGCCGGCCGAGCTGCCCATGCCCGGCTGGCAGCTACTTGCGGCACGCGCCACCCATGTGTTGCTGTACCTGCTGATGGTGGCCATCCCGCTGGTGGGCTGGCTGTACACCTCGGCCGCCGGCTTTCCGGTGGTCTACTTCAAACTGGTGCAGCTGCCCGACCTGGTCGGCAAGGACAAGGAACTGGCGCTGCTGCTCAAGCTGGTGCACAAGGTGCTGGCCTGGAGCCTGTCGGGCGTGGTAGCCCTGCATGTGGCGGCGGCCTTGAAACACCATTTTATCAACCGTGATGCCACGCTCAAGCGCATGCTGGCATGGCGTCGCCCCGAAGGAAACCGACCATGATGTTCCGTTCATTCCGATCCATCGCTGGGGTGCTGGTCCTGGCGTCGAGCGTGGCTGCTATCGCCGCGACCGAGCGCCTGATTGATCCCAAGAGCACGATTTCTGCCACGTTCACCGTGGAGAAGGTGCCAGTGGAGGCGCCGTTCCACAAGTTCAGCGGTCGCATCGATTACGACCCCGCGAACCCGGCCGTGGCCAAGGCCAGCCTCGAGGTGCAGACCGCGAGCCTGGACATCGGCTCGGCCGATTACAACGAAGAGGTGCAGAACAAGAAGTGGTTCGACGTCGTCCACTTCCCGAAGGGGACGTTCGTCTCCACCGCCGTCGTCGTTAAGGGTCCTGGAAAATTGCAGGCCACCGGCAATCTGACCCTGAAGGGCAAGACCGCGCCCATCACGCTGTTCGTTACGGTGAGCAAGGCCGGCGCTCTGAACCAGTTCGACGGCGTATTCAATATCTCGCGCAAGGCCTTTGGGATCGACGATCCGCAGTGGAACGAGGTGCTCGAAGATAACGTGAAGGTAAAGTTCCGCCTGCTCCAGTAAGTTCGGTGCAAGGCCCCCGCGAACGATGCGCTGGCGCCTCGTTCGCCCCCCATCAACACGGAGACATAGCATGCACATTTCCAGCATGACAAATCAGCCCTTGCGCGCCGGCAGCCTTGTCAGCGCTGTGCTTGCGGCCACGCTCGCGCTGTGCATCGCCAGCGCCGATGCAGCAGAGCCAAAGCAGGGTGCGGCGGGCAATGTGGCCGCGTCGGTCAACCCCAAGGCGACCGTCCAGGAGCTCATGGTCGAGATCGGCGCTGCCAGCGAGAAGATCTGGAATGCCGTCAGCGTCGTCACCGACGCGTCCGGCACGCACGAGAGGACGCCGTCCACACCAGCCCAATGGAAGGAGCTGCGCGGCCAGGCGCTGCGGCTCGCCGAGATGAGCAAGCTGCTCATGACTCCGGGTCGGCCTGTCGCAGGCCCGAACGTGAAAACCACCGTCACGAGCATGGAGCCGCTGGACGTGGCGGCCATCCAGCAGCGCCTGGACGCCAACCCGGCCGCGCTGGCCGGGTGTGCGCAATCGGTCCGTACCGTCGCCATGCAACTGGTGGCGGCCGCCGACCGGCGCAACGTGCAAAAGTTCTCGGAACTGGGCGGTTCGCTCGACGAGATCGCCGAGAACTGCCACAAGACCTTCTGGTATCCCGACCAGAAGTAGTGTCTTCATGCGACACCACGTCGAAGTTGCACTCGGCCGCGCGGCTGCAGTGATCGCCTTAGCGGTGTCGCATCAAACCCCCTATTCATTTTTTCCGGAATTACCTCATGACAGTCCA
>JBGSBQ010000104.1:0-9168 GCA_041730475.1 Sphingomonadaceae bacterium | reverse complement strand
TAGCTGCCGGCCGATAAACGTCGCAGGAAACAACCAGCACCTTTTTCTTGTGATTTTCCTTCAGAAACTTGCCCAGTTTACCGACCGTGGTCGTCTTACCAGCGCCCTGCAAACCCGCCATCAGGATAATTGCCGGTGGCTGGGTGTTGAAGTTGATCCCTTCATGCGCATCGCCCATGATCTTGGCCAACTCCCGATGCACCACACCGACCAACGCCTGACCGGGGCTCAGCGAGCCAACCACCTCTTCGCCAACCGCCTTTTCCTTGACGGCGGCAATGAAATCCTTGACCACCGGTAGCGCCACATCGGCCTCCAGCAGCGCCATGCGGACTTCGCGCAGGGCATCGGTAATATTGGATTCAGTCAGGCGAGCTTCGCCCTTCAGCGTCTTCATGACGCGAGCAAGGCGATTGGTCAGGTTATCGAGCATGTCGTTTGGGCTTCTAGTAGAATCTAAGGATGGTTGATATTGTAATTCAGCTTCTGCCGCACATTCTCGCAGCCCTGCTATATGGCGCCCTGGGTTTCCATTTCTGGAACACCCGCTGGCGCGAAAGCGAAAGCCAGTGCGTCGCCTGCCCCATGCAAACCTGGGAGCGCATCGCCATTGCCACGGCCCTCTGCGTCCACGGCGCAGGGCTCTACGACGCCTTGTTTGCCGAAGTTGGCATGCGCTTCTCATTCAGCTTCGCCTTATCGCTGATGATGTGGCTTGCCGTGCTGATTTATTGGCTCGAAAGCTTCATGGCACGCATGGAAGGCATGCAGCCCATGGTTCTCCCACTGGCCGCCGTGTGCACCGTGCTACCGGCCTTCTTCCCGAACGTCCATCTTGTCGCCCATGCCAGCGCCACCGGCTTCAAGCTCCACTTCCTGGCGGCCATGCTCGCCTACAGCCTCCTGACGCTGTCCGCACTGCACGCAATCTTTATGGGCTTCACCGAAAACGCGCTACATACCCGCGCGGTAAAACGCAGCCTGAGCAGTCTGCCGCCCCTGCTGGCCATGGAAAAACTACTCTTCCGAATGCTGCTGGTCGGCTTCATTCTGCTGACGCTGACCGTCGGCAGTGGCGTTTTCTTCTCCGAAGCCCTCTTCGGCAAACCCCTGACCGTCGACCACAAGACGCTCTTTGCATTTGCCTCCTGGGGCATTTTCGCAACCCTGCTCATCGGCCGCCACGCCTGGGGTTGGCGAGGCAAACGCGCCCTGCGCTGGACGCTGGCTGGCTTTGCACTACTGATTCTGGCCTATGTCGGCAGTCGCTTCGTTGCCGAAGTCATTCTGGGGCGAACCTAAACCGTGGATGAAATTCCGCTATCAGCGCTGCTTATAGTGCTGGTTGTCTTGCTGGCCATGTCGGCCTTTTTTTCGCTCAGCGAAACAGCAATGATGGCCAGCAACCGCTTCCGACTTCGCCACCTTGCTCAGTCAGGACATCACGGCGCACAAAAAGCAATCGCCCTGCTCGACAGAACCGACAAAATGCTCGGCGTCATCCTGCTCGGGAACAACCTTATCAACTCGGCAGCCGCCACACTGGTCGGCGTCATCACCATCGAATTATTTGGCGAAGAGAAGTGGGCGCTGGCTGCGGGAACGCTGGCGGTGACCTTTGCCATCCTGGTTTTCGCCGAAATCACCCCCAAGATCATCGGGGCAACCCACGCCGATAGCCTCGCCATCCGACTGGGCTATCTGCTGACTCCCTTGCTTCGCCTGTTTTATCCGGTCGTCTGGTTCATCAACTTGTTCGCGAGCGGCCTGCTTCGTCTCGTCCGCCTCTCTCCGGACAATTCGACAGGGCCGGCCAAACTCTCCCCGGAAGAGCTGCGCAGCCTGATCCTGGAGTCATCTCACCTGATGCCGCAAAAACACCATGCGATTCTCTCCAGCCTGCTTGAGCTCAACCACATCACCGTCGAAGACGTCATGACCCCCCGCGGCAATATCGAGATACTCGATTCCGCCGGGCTGGAGGCCGTGTCCTGCCGCTGCTATGAACTGGTCAAGGATCATGGCGCACTTGGTATGGCAAATGTGTTCCTGTAAAAAAGAACGGACCCGCAGGTCCGTTGAGGCTCTCCGTCACCACCCGGTGCGGTTTAGCGTGGCGGTTTGCTGACCTGATTGCCGATCACGCCGCCCACGGCCGCACCGCCGACGGTACCGACCGAGCTGCCGCCCGTCAGCACGGAGCCGGCAACGGCACCCACGCCCGCACCAATCGCGGTGTTCTTGTCCTGGTTGGACATCCCGGCGCAGGCGCTGAGGCCGATGCTGGCAGCCAGCACGGTGGCGATACTGATCAGATTTTTGAAGGTAGTCATGGTCGTTCTCCTTGTGATGATGGAGCCAGCATACGGAGGGCCGACCATTGATTCCGTTCGCTAACGCACACAGGTGCAAGGTTTAACCCTTGGGCTTGGCTGGCAGTAGCTTGCCCGGCGGCGGCGCTGTCGCCTTGCCACCGGCCTGCGCCAGCAACGCGCTGCAGGCGGTCGTCTGGCCGGGGCCGGTATTTACCAGCGGCAGCAGGGCAGCGACCGGCGCCACCACGGCCAGCGCCAGTGCGCCGCCGGCACGCAGCGCGACCACGCCCTTGTCGACGCTGATGTCCGGGTCCTTGAAGGTGCCGCGCACATAAATTGGCGCGCGCAGCGAGAATACCCGCAGGCCCTTGGTGTCGGGGCGCAGCGTCAGGTCCAGGCGTTCGTTGTCGAGGTTGACGCTGCCATCAATATTGAGCTTGGCTTCTTCAGTATCGACGACAAACAGGCGCGACTGCATCAGGCCATCGGTGACGCCGAAATCGGTGACCATGCAGTTGAGCCGGACCGGTTTGTCACCGAACATCTTGGCCAGTACCACGTTGCCGATATTCAGGCCCATTTCTTCCAGCAGCAGCTTGGACACGCTGCCCTGATGCACCACCGACTTCAGTTCACCGTTGGCGTGCGCCAGCAGGGTCGCGACCGAGTTGCCGGTGGCGGACAGCGAGATATCGGCGTTGATTTCGCCCACAGTGGCCTGCATCGCATCGAGGCGCGGGAACAACTGCTTCAGTTTCAAGTGGCGGGCGCCGGCCTTGAGTTTGGCCGCGATGGCGTGCGGCACCACCTTGCCGCTGCCGTCGAGTTCGATGGTGGAGGTCAGCGTGCCGCCGGCGAGGTCGAAATTCAGCGGCGTCAGCGTCAGCACGCCATCCTTCATATGGATCACCGTGCTGACGTTTGAGATCGGCAAGTCCTTGTCCCGTGTGATGCGCCGGATCTGGTAGCTGACATCGGCATCCAGCGCGGTCCAGCGCTCGGTGCGGAAGGTTTCCACCGGCAGCACCTTGTTGCCGGGCTGGACCGTTTCAACCCCACGCGCCTGCTTGCTGGCATTCGAGTCGGCGCCGATCAGCGGGCCGAGGTCGGAAAATTGCAGCAGCTTTGATTGGATGGCACCCGTCAGCAGCGGGCGCGGCTGGCCGGTCTTGAAGTCGAGCGTGCCGGCGATGTCGCTGTGGCCGACGTGCCCGGTGAACTGCTGGTAGCGCCAGTGACTGGCATGGGCGCCCAGATTGCCGGTCAGGCGGCCCTCGGTGGCAAAGGCCGGGGTTTCCGGCAGCAGCACGCCGGTCAGCGGATACAGGCGCGCCATCGAGGCCCCCGACACTTTCAGACGCAGATCGAGTGCGGCCAGGGCGGCCGGCTTGGTGACCGTGCCTTCCACGGCGATGCGGGTGGCGCCGACGCTCAGGCTGGCAGCGATCGGGTAGGGCGCGGTTTGTTGTTGCAGCGACAGCACGGCGCCTGCTTTGCCACTGCCGCTGATGGCTTGCTGGTTCCAGCTGCCGCGCAACTGCCAGGCCACGCCGTAAGTCGGATCGGCATTGATGGTATCGATGGTGGCGCTGGCGTCGGTACGGGTCAGTGCATCGATGTAATGCACGCTGCCCTTGGAGAACACCACACGCTGCAAGTCCAGCTTCCAGCGTGACGGTTGCTGGTTCTGTTCAAAGGTCCAGTTGTTGCGCCCGCTGGCGTCACGCAGCAGGTTCAGCTGCGGCGTATCGAAGCGCAGCACCGGGATCGCGATGCGCTGTTGCAGCAGCGGCAGCAGGTCGATCGAAAACGCGAACTGGCGGGCGCTGGCCAGCTCCGTGGTACCCAGCGCTGCCGGGCTGCCGACGTGCACATCGTTGGCCACCAGATGCGGTAGCGGCAGGTAGTCGGACCAGCTGCGCGGCTCGTTGCTGTGGGTCTGGCGTTGCCAGGTCAGCAGCAGCGCGCCGCGGATTTCAAACGGGCGGTTGATAGCGTCGCTGACTCGGGCATTCAGCCATGGACGGGCGCGGTTCCAATCGAAGTTCAGCAATACGATCAGCGTGAGCAGCGGGACGGCGATGACCAAGGTGGCGACGCCCAAGGCAAGGCGGGTACGGCGGGGGCGGACAGGTTTCATGGCGGTTCTCTGGTGATGCGCTGGGGTTCATTTTATCCGAGGGTCCCGCGCTCCTATGTGCGGCACCGTACTGAATGGACGCCGCCAAGGGCCTATAACGTTGCCTGTCAACCTGACATTGTGAGGAGAAAAATAATGCGTACTTTTAAATTGCCCCCCAGCTTAGCCGTGCTGTTTGCCATCATGCTGGCAGCAGGCTTGACGGCCTGTGCCAGTGACAAGATCCCCGCCACGGCCGGCGTTGCCGTCTCGCGCGCCGCCGTCGACAGTGCCACCAGTTCCGATGCCGCCGAGCTGGCACCGGTTGAGATGCAGGCGGCCCGGGAAAAGCTGATGAGCGCGAATCAGGCGCTGGCCGCCAAGGACTACAAGGCGGCCCAGATGTGGGCCACAGCCGCGGAGGCGGACGCCAAGCTGGCCCAGAGCAAGGCCAATTCCGCCAAGGCGACCACGGCCGCTAATCAGCTGCAGGACAGCATCCGCGTACTGCGTGAAGAGCTGGATCGCAAGCCTGCGCAGTAATCAAGCGTCCCATTCCATCTGTCCATAATAAGAGGAACCATCATGAAGAAAATGCATTTCATTCCAGCCCTGTTCAGCATCGCCGTGTTGCTGGCAGCGTGCAGTACCACGCCGACCACCACCAGCCGTCTCGACCAGGCCCGCGCCGATTATCTGGCGGCCCAGACCAACCCGACCGTGGCCGCGAATGCGCCACTGGAATTCAAGGCGGCCACGGACGCGCTGGACAAGGCCAATACGGCCGCCGCAAAACGCGACAGCCTGGAGACGATAGACCAGCTGGCCTACTTGGCGAAACAGAAGATCGCGATCGCGCAGGAAGTCTCGAAAACCAAGAATGCAGAAGCTGCGGCCGCCAATGCGGCACGCCAGAGCGACCAGATGCGGTTGGCTGAGCGTACGCAGGAAGCCAATCAGGCCCGCTCCAGTGCTGAGCAGGCCCGTTTCAACGCTGAACAGGCCAAGGCGCAGGCGGATGCCTCAAGGGCCCAGGCCGATGCCGCCCGTATGCAGGCTGAGGCCGCCAGCAGCGCCGCCGCCACCGTCACGGCCCGCAATGCGGCGCTGGAGCAGCAACTGGCGGAGCTGAATGCGAAGCAGACCGAGCGCGGCATCATCATTACCTTTAGTGACGTGCTGTTCAATGTGGACCGTGCCGAGCTGAGCGCCGATGGCATGCGCACCGCGCAAAAGCTGGCCGATTTGCTGGCGCAAAATCCACAGGGCGTGGTGCTGGTGGAAGGCTTTACTGACAGTACCGGTAGTCCGGCGCATAACCTGGAATTGTCGCAGCGGCGTGCCGAGGCGGTGCGGGCCGCGCTGCTGGGCATGGGCGTGGGGCGTGAACGGATTGCCACCAAGGGCTATGGTGAGTCTTATCCGGTGGCGGGCAATGACAGCGCCGGCAATCGGCAGCTGAATCGCCGGGTGGAGATCGTGCTGTCGCAAAATGGCGCGCCGATCGCGAACCGCCGCTAACGGATTTTTTACCCCAGAACCAACCCCTGGGGTCAGACCCGTCGGGTCTGACCCCTGCGGTACGCCGCTGGGTCTGGCCAGCAGCACCGCTCAATCACAGTGAGGAATATTATGGCTGAAGAGATTTCCGGCAAAAGCGGTCTCGATACCGCCGCCATTCGTGCCGACGCCAGCAATTTGGAGGACGGCCCTGTCACGGCAGGCTATCAGGGCGACCGCGAGGCCGTCATCCACATGCTCAACGATGCGCTGGCCACGGAACTGGTCTGCATCCTGCGCTATAAACGGCACTACTATACCGTCAGTGGCTTGCAAAACGGCAGCATCAAAGCCGAGTTCTTGCAGCATGCTGGCGAAGAGCAGGAGCACGCGAACTGGCTGGCGGAACGCATCATCCAGCTGAATGGTCGACCTGATTTCAATCCAGCAACATTGCTCGCACGTAGTCATGCCGAGTATGATGACTCTGATGACGTGCAATCGATGGTCCGGGCCAACCTGATCGCCGAGCGCGTTGCCATTGAGTCGTACCGGCAAATGATCGAGCAGATCGGCCAGTCTGACCCCACCACACGTCATCTCTTGATCAAGATCATGGCGGTGGAGGAAGAGCACGCGGACGATATGCGGGATTTGCTGGCCTGAGTCTGAGGGCGCAGTATGATTTTACTTTCACCCACCCAAAACAGGAGCTCCATCATGCTGGAACAAAACATTAGTACCGTGAATAACGACGTCAAAACGCTGGTGAAAGATGCGCAGGCGCTGTTTTCGGCCGCCACCGCGCTGACCGGCGAAAAGGCCGACGAGCTGCGCGGCCGCGGCATGCGCGCACTGGACGTGGCGCTGGCCAAAGCCCAGGAAGCCCAGCAATCGGCCATCACTGCCAGCAAGGAAGTGGCGAAGTCGACCGATGCCTACGTCAAGGAAAATCCATGGCGCTCGATCGCCGTCGCAGCGGGTGTTGGCCTGCTGATCGGCGTGATCATCGGTCGCAAATAAGTTCGTGGCGCACGCTGACGAACATGGCGGTGCGCCGCCACCGGGGCTGATTGCGTCGCTGTCTGCCGTGGCGCGCAACAGCATCGGCCTGCTGCTGTCGCGGCTGGAACTGGCGGCGCTGGAGCTGTCCGAGGTCCGCAATCACTTGCTGCAACTGGTGCTGGCGTTCGCGCTGGCGGTGGTGGCGGGGTGCTTTGCGCTGGCCTGGGGCACGGTGACGATCGCCTATCTGGCGTGGGACAGCATCGGCTGGAAAATCCTGCCGGTGCTGAGCGGCGTGTTCCTGTTGCTGGCGATTGGTCTGGTGCGCTATGCACGGGGTCTGATCAACAGCGGCAAGCTGTCGCTGCCGGCCACGATGGCGGAGCTGAAATCCGACCGCGATATGCTGTTGTAGACGGAGCCGTGACGATGACCCCACAAGAACAAGCCGCCGCGCTGGCGGCACAAAAGCAGCGCCTGATACGCGAGGGCGAGTTGTATCGCGTCGGCGTGGTGCATTCCAAGGCGCTGGTGGCGCAGGCGCTGCGTCCGGAGGCCTTGCTGCATGGTGCGGTTGACCAGGCTGTCGGTCTGGCACAGGCGCGCTTTGGCGCGCTGCTACAACCGGGTGGACTGAGCAGTGTCCATCTGTCGACCGTGATGCCGTATTTATTGACCGTCGGCTCTTTCATCGTTCGGCGTCGCCTGCTCAAGCCGGCGCTCGCCGTGGGCGTGCTGGCGGCGGCGGGGGCGGCATGGCTGATACGGCGCAAGCGCAGTTGAGTGCGATCCATGCGCTGAATCCCTCCGGCTTGCGGGTGGTGCTGGTGTTGCAGGGCGGCGGAGCGCTGGGCGCGTATCAGGCCGGGGTGTATCAGGCCTTGCACGAGCACCAGCTGGCGCCGGACTGGATCGTCGGCACCTCGATTGGCGCCATCAACGCCGCCATCCTGGCCGGGAACGATAACACCACGCGGCTGGCGCGCCTGCAGGAGTTCTGGCAGCGCATTTCCCATCCCGACAGTATTGACTTGCGCGCGCTCAGCGATACGCAGCGGCGCAGCAGCATCCAGCTGCAAACCTGGGATACGCTGCTGCGCGGCGTCCCGGGTTTTTTTACGCCGCGCTGGTTCAACCCGTTCGCCACGGGCATGACTGTGCCGGCCGAGCAGGCCAGCTTTTACGATACCTCACCGTTGCACGACACGCTGAGCGAGCTGGTTGATTTTGATTATCTGAACGCGCCCGGCGGCACCCGCCTGACCGTCAATGCGCTGCAAGTGCAGAGTGGCACACTGCGCCGTTTCGATAACCGTGAACTGAATATCACGGCCGACCATATCCGCGCCAGCGGTGCCTTGCCACCGGGCTTTCCGGCGGTCCGCATCGATGGTGAGCTGTACTGGGATGGCGGCCTGTATTCCAACACGCCGCTGGAAACCGTGCTGGAAGATCCGGACAAGGTCGATACGCTGTGCTTCATGGTCGATTTGTGGAGTGCCGACGGCGCCGAGCCGACCACGCTGGATGAAGTGCAGACGCGCCAGAAAGACGTGACCTTTGCGTCACGCTCGCAGCGCCATCTGGAAGATTACGTGGCGGCGCATCAGGTGCGCCAAAAACTTCGGGCCTTGTACCAAGCGCTGCCGGACGCCGCCAAGACCGATGACCATGCGCGGGAACTGGCCGCGCTCGGTTGCGACAGCACGCTGCACATCGTGCGCCTGCCGTATGCGGGCCGCGACTGGCACATGGCCTCCAAAGATATCAACTTCTCGCGCGGCTCGACCCAGTGGCGCTGGGAACAGGGCTATCGCGATGGCTTGCGCGCCATCCAGGCGGCGGGCTGGCTGTCGTTCGTCAGCGAGGACACGCCGCTGGTGGTGCACGAGCTGCCGCCGCTGGCTACAGGCGGCCCGTCAACAGCATAATCAGCAGGATGACGACAATCAGGCCGGTGACGCCGCTGGGTGCATAGCCCCAGTTGCGGCTGTGCGGCCAGGCTGGCAGGGCGCCGATCAGCGCCAGGACCAGAATAATCAGGATGATGGTGCCCATGGAATGCTCCTTGTGGTTGCTACGGGATTAATAACGGTACAGGCGGCCATCGATCAGACGCACACGGTTGCCCACGCGATGTTCGCGTACGATACCCGCAACGTCGCCCGACACGAAACGCACGCCGCGCGTCCGGGCCCCGGTCTTGAGATGGCCCAGCAGTAAGGCCGG
>JBGSBQ010000103.1:0-9185 GCA_041730475.1 Sphingomonadaceae bacterium | reverse complement strand
GTCGGCGAAAAGGCCTAGGCCGAGTCCACCGTCATCGCCGGGATGAGCAATGTCGGGCTGTCGACCCCGGTCCGCAGTTCGAGGTCGCTGGCGGGCTCGAGCGTGGCGAACATCGTCTTGAGGTTCGAGGCGACGGTGATTTCCGACACCGGGCCGACGATGGTCTTGCGCGGGATGATCACTTCCTGGCGCGCGAAGGTTTGCTCGGTGGCGACCTGGCAGAAGGCCAGACGGTGGCCGTCGGTGGCGACGGCGATCACGTGGTTGCCATCGAGCACCAGCAGCAGGCCGTTCAGGTAGTAACGGATGTCTTGCTGGGCCATCGAGAAGTGCACCATGTTGAACAGGTGCTTCAGGGTTTTTTGCGGCAGAGTGACGGTGGCGCTGAAGTTGTCGGCTTGCTGGACGGTCGGGAATTCCTCGGCGGCCAGGGTTTGCAGCGCGAAGCGCGACTTGCCGGTTTGCACCGTCAGGCGCTTGTTCAGCAGCGTCATCGTGACGTCGCCCGATTCCGGCAGCGCGCGCAGGATGTCGAGCAGCTTGCGCGCGGCGACGGTGGTGCCGGTCACTTCATGGCCGGAACCGATGTCGGCGTGGGTGGTGATCTGGACTTCGGTGTCGGTCGACAGGAAGGACACGCTCTCGCCGTCCTTGCGGATGAGGATATTGGCCAGAATCGGCATGGTGTGCCGACGCTCGACAATACCGCTCACGATCTGCAGTGGCCGGAGAAGGGTATCTCGGGTGGTTTTGACCAATTGCATAGGTTATCCTCAGAAATAAATAGTTCAGTTGTAACGGTGCTGTGTTGCGACCGGTTTGCCTAAATCATAACGGCAAACGGCGGTTCCAGCCAGTCAGGGACGTCGCGCGCTCAGCCCTTGAGAGTCTGTTCCAGAACGTGCAGTTCGTGGTTGCATTCGGGATTTTTGGTGCGGTCGAGTGCGATTTTGCGCACCGCATGCAGCACGGTGGTGTGGTCGCGACCGCCGAACAGTTCACCGATCTCCGGCAGACTCTTCTGGGTCAGCTCCTTGGCCAGGTACATCGCAATCTGGCGCGGCCGCGCAATGTTGGCCGGGCGCCGTTTGGAGTACATGTCGGCCACTTTGATGTTGAAGAAATCGGCCACCGTCTTCTGGATGTTTTCCACCGAAATCTGGCGGTTCTGCACCGACAGCAAGTCTTTCAGCGCTTCCTTGACGATATCGATGGTGATGTCTTTGCCGTGGAAGCGCGAATAAGCCAGGATCTTGCGCAGTGCACCTTCCAGCTCGCGCACGTTAGAGCGCAGGTGCTTGGCGACGAAGAAAGCGACGTCGTCGGAGAAGGTGACGCCTTCCTGCTTGGCTTTCTTGAGCAGAATGGCGACGCGCATTTCCAGTTCCGGCGGTTCGATCGCGACCGTCAGGCCGGAATCGAAGCGCGAGATCAGGCGGTCATCCATGCCGGTGATTTCTTTCGGATAGGTATCCGAGGTGATGATGATCTGCTTCTTGGCGGCAATCAGGGCCTCGAACGCGTAGAAGAATTCCTCTTGCGTGCGGCTCTTGCCGCCAAAGAATTGAATATCATCGATCAACAACATGTCGAGCGAATGGTAGTAATGCTTGAAGTCGTCAAAGCCCTTGCGCTGATAGGCCGTCACCACGTCGCGCACATATTGCTCGGCGTGGATGTAACGGATCTTGGCGCCCGGCTGGTCGGCCATCACCTGGTTGCCGATCGCGTGGATCAGGTGGGTCTTGCCGAGGCCGACGCCGCCGTAGAAGAACAGCGGGTTGTACGACACGCCCGGATTGTTGGCGACCTGGATGGCGGCGGCGCGCGCTAGCTGGTTGGCCTTACCGGTGACGAAGCTGTCAAAGGTGAGGTCGGTGTTGATGCGGCTTTGCTCGCGCCGTGGCGCGGCCGAGGCCGGCAACTCCGGCACGCTGGGCACGGGATCGGCCATGCGCGCATTGCCGGTCGGCACGCCACCATTGGCGTCCGGTACCGGCGTCACGGTGGTGGCTTTTTTCGGCGCGGACAGGCGCGGGTCCAGCACGAACTGGACTTCGGTCGGCGCTTCCCAGTACTGGCAGGCCAGCGCCGTGATGCGACTGGCGAACTGGGACTTGACCCAATCGAGCTTGAAACGATTGGGCGCGGCCACGCGCAGCTTGCCCGCCTCGTAATCGAGGGGGATCAGCGGCTTAATCCACGCACTGAATTGTTGCGGTGTCAGCTCCAGTTCCAACTGTGCGGAACAGGTCTGCCAGAAATTTTCCATGAATCGTATATCTATGTTTTTACTGCGGATTTGGGTGTCAGCGGCCCGGCAGTATCGTCGGGTGCGCCACACGTAACGCGCTATTCTACTCCCGAGCGCCAAAGTTATCCACAGGCCGGGCGCTTATTTTTTGTGCCGTCCGGCACCGTGGGCCGTCACGGCCTGTGATCGAAGTGTTGACATTGGGAGACAAAGCCTTGATAATTCAGGGTTCCCCGCCCGTATTCCGTGTTTATTCACTTGGACGTCAATAAGGAGTAAGCGTGGATTAGCGGGCGATGAGATGGACCCAGCTTGTGCCGTGTAGCGTTGGCATAGGTGCGCGAAGTGTCATTGGCACCAAATACTGACGGGCCGTCAGACCCGATTTTGCATTTTTTTTTGCTTTTAGCGAGACCAACATGAAACGTACTTACCAACCTTCCGTCGTTCGCCGCAAGCGTACCCACGGCTTCCGTGCTCGTATGGCTACCCGTGGTGGCCGTGACGTGCTGAACGCACGCCGTGCAAAAGGCCGCAAGCGTCTGGCTGTATAAGCCACTGCTTGTTAGCTGATCGCGTGGACAGCTGTCTTACCAGCGGCTCGACAGGCGAAGGTTCCCACGACTTCGCGCGCGTTCGGCGTATCGTTAAAACGGATGAATTTTCATCCGTTTTTCGTTTGCGCCCTACGCAAAAAAGCGCGCACTTTGTGCTCTACACTCGTCTGAACAGCTTGCCGCATGCGCGGCTCGGTGTCGTGGTGGCGAAGCGCTTTGCGCCGCGCGCTGCGACGCGCAATACGATCAAGCGGGTGACGCGCGAGCTGTTCCGGCAAACCGCGCTGCCTGCGATCGATTGCGTGGTGCGGCTGGCCAAACCGGTCAACCGCAAGGACGGCCCCGCCACCACGGCTGGGCTGAAAGCGGAACTGCGCGCCGAACTGACCCGGCTGTTTTCAGCCCAGGCCCGATTGGCCAAGGCGCTGCCGGCAGCGGCCGCGCCGCCGCCCGTGGTGCCGGTATGAAAACCGTGCTGCGCCTGCTGCTGCGGACCTACCAGCTGACGATTAGTCCGCTGCTGGGTCCGCGTTGCCGTTTCTACCCCAGCTGTTCGGCCTATGCGATCGAAGCGCTGGAGGTCCATGGCGCGGCCAAGGGCAGCTGGCTGGCGCTACGACGCGTCGGCCGCTGCCACCCCTGGCATGATGGCGGCCTGGACCCGGTACCTCCGGTCCCGGCTGCGGACAAGAATTCTTCTACGACCGCTTGCGGTTGCAACCACTCCTGATAAATACCCTAATGGATATCAATAAACGTACCATCCTGTGGATCGTGTTTGCCGTGTCGCTGGTAGTTCTCTGGAACAACTGGATGGTGTCGACTGGTAAGCCGTCCATGTTTGCGCCAACCCCGGCGCCGACGGCCAAGGCGGCGGACGCCAAGACGGCCGCTGCTGCCTTGCCGACCGCGGCCGGCGCGAGCGTGACGCCGGGCGCCGTGACTGGCCCGGCACCGTTCAAGAGTGAGCGCATCACGATTACCACCGACGTCATCCGTGCCGACATCGATACGCTGGGCGGCACCATCCAGCGTCTGGAACTGCTGAAATTCAAGGATGGCATCGACGCTACCAAGAATGAAGTGCTGTTCGGCGCCGATGGCAAGAAGACCTATCTGGCCGAAACCGGTCTGGTCGGCGCTGCCGGTCTGCCGAACCACACCACCGGCTTCAGCGCCAAGCCAGGCGCGCGCATGCTGAACGATGGCAACCAGGTGCAACTGGTGCTGGAAGCGGAGCAGAACGGCGTCAAGCTGACCAAGACTTTCACCTTCAAGCGCGGCGACTATGTGATCGACGTGCGCCATGACGTCACCAACACCGGCACCGCGCCGGTGACGCCGCAGCTGTATCTGCAGCTGGTGCATGACGGCAACAAGCCGGAAGGCGATTCTTACTTCAACAGCAGCTACACCGGCCCGACGCTGTACACGGAAGCCGACAAGTACCACAAGTTGCAGTTCGAGAAGCTGGAAAAGGCCGCGGTGGAAGCCGTCAAGACGGGCAAGCCGATGCTGCAAGACCATCCGGTCAAGGCCGACAATGGCTGGATCGCGATTTCGCAGCACTTCTTCGTGTCGGCCTTCGTGCCACAGGATAAGCTGACGCGCGACATCTTCACCAAGAAGATCGACACCAATCTGTATGCGATCGGTACCGTGCAGCCGCTGGGTACGCTGGCACCGGGCGCCAGCGTCAGCAATGACGCCAAGCTGTACTCCGGCCCGCAGGAATCGAAGCTGCTGGAAAGCGTGACCCCGGGCCTGGAACTGGTCAAGGATTACGGTTGGCTGACCATCATCGCCAAGCCGATCTTCTGGGTCATGGACCAGCTGCACAAGGTGCTGGGCAACTGGGGCTGGACCATTATCGTGTTCACCATCCTGATCAAGCTGGCGTTCTTCCCGCTGTCGGCCGCTGGCTACCGCAGCATGGCCAAAGTCAAGCTGGTGACGCCGAAGATGCAGGCGATCCGCGAGCGCTACAAGGGTGACCCGGCCAAGATGAACCAGGCCACCATGGAGCTGTACAAGCAAGAGAAGATCAACCCGCTGGGCGGCTGTCTGCCGATCCTGGTGCAGATGCCGGTGTTCATCGCGCTGTACTGGGTGCTGCAAGCGTCGGTCGAAATCCGCGGTGCACCATGGGTGGGCTGGATCCACGATCTGGCCGCACCGGACCCGTTCTTCATCCTGCCGGTGCTGTACGCGATTTCGATGTACATCACGACCAAGCTCAATCCGGCCCCGGCCGATCCGATGCAGGCCAAGATGATGTTGTTCATGCCGCTGGCATTCTCGGTGATGTTCTTCTTCTTCCCGTCCGGCCTGGTGCTGTACTGGGTGGTCAACAACGTGCTGTCGATCGGTCAGCAGTATGTGATCTCGAAAAAGTTCGCCGCGCCTGAAGCGAAGTAATCCGCAGCCCTGCGCTGTTGCAAAAAAGCCCGTGCCGAGCGCGGGCTTTTTTTTGGTTCGACGCCGGTGCGCCACCTAGCCATTACAATCTGACCCATGAACCTTGATACCTCTCCCATCGCCGCCATCGCCACTGCCCCGGGACGCGGCGGCATCGGCGTCGTGCGCGCCTCCGGCAAGAATCTGCAACCGCTGATCGCGGCGCTGTTCGGCGGCACCACGCTGCAGCCGCGCCACGCGACCTATTTGCCGTTCAAGCAAGCCGACGGCAGCATCCTCGACCAGGGCATTGCGCTGTGGTTCAAAGGCCCCCATTCCTATACCGGCGAAGACGTGCTGGAGCTGCAGGGGCACGGCGGCCCCATCGTGCTGCAATTGTTGCTGGCACGGGTGCTGGAAGCGGGCGCTGAGGTGGGACTGCGGCTGGCCGAGCCGGGCGAATTCACGCGCCGCGCCTACCTGAATGACAAGCTGGATCTGGCGCAGGCCGAGGCCGTGGCCGACCTGATCGACGCGTCCACCGAAGCCGCGGCCAAATCGGCATCGCAATCGCTGTCGGGCGCGTTTTCGAAGACCGTCAATGCGCTGGTCGATGGCGTGACGGGGCTGCGCATGCTGGTCGAAGCGACGCTCGACTTCCCGGAAGAAGAAATCGACTTCCTCGAAAAATCGGATGCGCGCGGCCAGCTGGCGGCCATCGTGACGGCGCTGGAGACGGTGTTCCGGCAGGCGGCGCAGGGCGCGCTGCTGCGCGAGGGCTTGAATGTGGTGCTGGTGGGCCAGCCGAATGTGGGCAAGTCCTCGCTGCTGAACGCGCTGGCCGGCGCCGACGTCGCCATCGTCACGCCGATCGCCGGCACCACGCGCGACAAGGTTACCGAGACCATTCAGATCGAAGGCATTCCGCTGAATGTGATCGACACGGCCGGCATCCGCGGCATCGATGAGGCGGTTGATCTGGTCGAGCGCATCGGCATCGAGCGCACCTGGGGCGAGGTCGGCAAGGCGGATGTGATCCTGCACCTACTGGACGCCGACCATGGGCCGTCGCGCGCCGATGAAACCATTATGGCCGCGTTCCCGGCCGGCGTGCCGGTGCTGCGGATCTGGAACAAGATCGACCTGAGCGGCCACAAGCCGGGCATCGATGTAATGGAAGACGCGACCCATGTGTATCTGTCGGCGCATGAGCAGCTCGGCATCGATTTGCTGCGTAGCGAGTTGTTGTGCATCGCGGGTTGGCAGCAGACCGGGGAATCGCTGTATCTGGCGCGCGAACGGCATCTGATCGCGCTGAAGAATGCCGGTGCGCATCTGGCGCGGGCCGGCGAGCATGCGGCGCAGAATGACCAGTCACTCGATCTGTTCGCCGAAGAACTGCGGCTGGCGCAGGTGCAACTGTCGAGCATCACCGGCGCGTTCTCGTCGGATGATTTGCTGGGCGTGATTTTCAGCCGTTTCTGTATTGGCAAATAACTAACCAGGAGACTGACCATGACCACCCATACCGTGCGCCTGCAGCGCGTGCTCAAATCCAGCCCGGAGCGCGTGTACCGCGCCTTCACCGATGCCGATGCGATGGCCAAGTGGCTGCCACCGCATGGGTTTACCGGCAAGGTCCAGGCGATGGATGCGCAGGTGGGTGGCCACTACCGCATGTCGTTCACCAATCACACCACGGGCGACAACCATGCGTTCGGCGGCGAATACCTGGAGCTGGTGCCGCATCAGCGGCTGCGCTATACGGCCAGCTTCGACGACCCGAATCTGCCGGGCACGATGCAGACCACGGTCACACTGCGGGCCGTGTTCTGCGGCGTCGAGCTGGTGGTGGTGCAGGAAGGGATTCCGGCCATGATTCCGCCCGAAGCCTGCTACCTGGGCTGGCAGGAATCACTGCAACTGCTGGCACAACTGGTCGAGCCCGAGATCCGGCAATAAGTCATTCCCGACGCCGGCGCCGGCACTGACGCGCGCTCAGGCGGCGTTTTCCTCGGCACAGTCGACCACCACCCGGTCGCGGCCGGCGTGCTTGGCGGCGTACAGGGCGCGGTCGGCGGCGCCCAGCAGGGTTTCGGCGTCGGCCAGGCGATCCTTGTGGAAGCTGGCCACGCCGATGCTCAGGGTGACATGCGGGCGGGTCGCTTGCGGGGAATGCGTGATGTCGAGCGCGGCAATGCGGGCGCGGATCGATTCGGCGTGCTGGGCCGCCTGTTCCGGCCCCGTATCGGGCAGCACGGCGGCGAATTCTTCGCCGCCATAGCGGGCCGCCAGGTCGGCCGGGCGCTGTAGCATGGCGGCAAACGCTTCCGCCACCAGCATCAGGCAAGCATCGCCCTGCTGGTGACCGAAATGGTCGTTATACGCCTTGAATGAATCGATATCCATCAGCAGTAGCGATAGCTGACCATGGTTGCGCTGTGCGCGGCGCAGTTCGCGGTCCAGCGCGACGTCAAAGTGGCGCCGGTTGGCGATGCCGGTCAGGCCATCGACATACGATTGCGCGCGCAGCGCTTCGGCCTGACCGCGCAACTGGCGTTCGCGCCCGACCGTGGTGCTGATGTCGCGCACTTCGATCAGGCAAAAGCGCTCTTTGCCTTCCGTGAAGGGCGTGACCGACACGGCTTGCTGCATGCGCTCGCCGCCCCAGGTGCCGGAGGGATACAGCGGGAACGGGGTCGGGTTCAGCGCCGGCGCCAGCTGGGTCGGCAAGTTGCTGTGCATGGCATCGTGCACCGCCTGTTCCAGCCGCTGGCCGCGCAATTCCGGGAACAGGTCGAACAGCTCGCTGCCCATGACGCGCTTGGCGGATTGGCCGGAGTGACTGGCCAGCCACTGGTTCCACAAGACGATGCTGTGCTGGGCGTCGAGCACCATCAGGCCGACTTGGGCCAGACCCAGGACGCGGGTGGGCAGGGCGGTGGAGAGCGGCTGGTCGTGCATGGGACTTTCCTGGGACGTCGATGATGACAAATTATAAGCGGACGCCGTGCGCTTGCCAGCATTGCCTATCATCCGTGGTGTTTTGATTGAAAAATTTATGCTGTTTGTTTTGCAGCAGCGCCGCACGCGGCGCGCTCGAGTTACCTGCTATGATTGATCCATCTCATGGCTGTGATATTCCGCTGAAGTAACCTTGCAACGAGACCTGAGTACTGCCTGTCAAGGAGGGAAACGTGGAACCGATACAAGAGAGCGTTCCGGACGACGGCGCCAGCAGCGCGCCTGCGGGCGCCGCGCTGTCCCTGCCGCTGGCGGCGCGGACGCGGCAGACGCTGCCTCCCAAGGGCTCGTGCTGGTATTGCGAAAAACCGCTGGATAATGTGCGCCGCTTCTGCGACAAGGAGTGCGCCGACGCCTTCGACGAAGAAAAAGAATACACGCGCTAGCGTGGTGGCTGCGCCGGCAGTAGCGCGAGCGCCGTCTCGAACTCAAACTGGTGCGCGGCCGCCGCCACTTCCTGAAATACCGCCACCCCCAGGCTGGCCGCCAGTACACTGGCTGACTGCTCCAGCAGGTCGATCGCCGCGCCGTCCCCATCGTCCAGTAACTGCGCCAACTGGCGCAGCAGCCGGCGCGCCGGCGCTGGTGCCATGGCCGGTAAGCCGGGCTCGGGCGCCAAGTCCTCGCGCACACCGGCGAGCACGCTGTCGATCATGCCCAACAAACTGGTCAGCGCCAGCGCCAGCTCGGCCAGCGCCGCGCTGCATCCGCTGGGATTGCCGGCACAATCGCGTTCCACCTGCTGGCACTGGCGGTACACCTGCTGGGCCCCGACCATGCCGGCCGCGCCCTTGAGGGTGTGCACGGTGCGTTGCAGCGTGCTCAGATCACCCGCCGCCAGCGCCGCTTGCAACTGTGCCGCGCAGAGGTTAATGTCCTCCATAGGAAGCACTTGAGCATATCCTCCGCCGGCTGCTCCACCTTTCATTCCAAAACAAGGTCCTAAGCTGGGC
>JBGSBQ010000102.1:0-9196 GCA_041730475.1 Sphingomonadaceae bacterium | reverse complement strand
CAGGGCATGGTAGTCGGGAAATTTATTTCCCGCGAAAGGATGGATTATCAAGTTATAGTAGTCGGGAAATTTATTTCCCGCGAAAGGATGGATTATCAAGTTATAGTAGTCGGGAAATTTAACCTTGAATGAGACGGTGATCGAAGGCATCAACACCAACATCCCGCTGCACCGCGAGCTGATGATTGATGCGCGCTTCATCGAAGGCGGCACCAATATTCACTATCTGGAACAAAAACTGGCCGACATGCCCGAGCTGCACAAGCTGAGCCTGAGCAACAAGCCAGACACTAAATAACATAAGCAAGGCACTACCATGAGCTGGACTGAAATCGTCATTGAAATTGCACGCGATCACGCGGAAGCCCTGTCGGAAGCACTGATGGATGTCGGCGCGCTGTCCGTCTCCGTGGAAGACGCGGACGAAGGCACCGACCAGGAAAAGCCGCTGTTCGGCGAACCCGGCATGGAGCCGACCGAAGCGGCGTGGGATCACAGCCGCGTCGTCGCGCTGACCAATGAGGACGATGATCAGGCCGTGCTGGTGGCCGCTGCTGCGGGCCAGATCGGCCTGACGACGCTGCCAAAATTCATCACCCGCAAAGTGGAAGAGCAGGACTGGGTGCGCTTGACCCAGTCGCAGTTCGCGCCCATCCACATTGGCAAGAACATCTGGGTGGTGCCAAGCTGGCACGAAGCACCGGACGCCAATGGCCTGATCCTGGAACTCGATCCGGGTCTGGCCTTCGGTACCGGCAGCCATCCGACCACCCGCCTGTGCATGGAGTGGCTGGAAGCCAATCCGGCACCGGGCAAGACGGTGCTCGACTACGGCTGTGGTTCCGGCATCCTGGCCATGGTCGCCAAGAAGCTGGGCGCCGGTCAGGTCGTCGGCGTCGACATCGATCCGCAAGCGATCGAATCGGCGGCGGACAATGCCACCCGCAACCACTGCGAGATCGATTTCTTCCTGCCGGATGCGTTCGCGCAATCGGCCCATGCGACCCAGCGTTTCGACGCCGTGGTGGCCAACATCCTGACCAATCCGCTGAAGCTGATGGCGCCAATGCTGTCGGGCCGTATCGCCGACGGCGGTACGCTGACGCTGTCCGGCGTGCTGGCACGCCAGGCCGACGAAGTGATCGCCGCCTACGCGCCGTTCATCAAGCTGGCGGTCTGGGCCGAGCATGAAGGCTGGGTTGCGCTGCACGGCCGGCTGGGTAGCGATACCGTGCCAGCAGCACGCGAAGGCGCGTAACCACCGCAATGGCGCTCGCCACTAAATGCCCCCACTGCAACACGATATTTCGGGTCGCCCATGACCAGTTGAAATTACGTGGGGGCATAGTGCGCTGTGGCTCCTGTAATGAAGTCTTTGACGGCAATGCGGCACTGGTGGTGCCGCAAGCCGCTCCCGCTGAACCGCAAGCCTCCCCGCTGCCGCCCGCCGCGCCGCTGGAAGACAAGCTCGCCGCGCTCGACACCCGTGCCACCGCGCTGCACGACGCGCCGCACGACACGATCTACACTCTCGAACTGGATGCCGCTGATACGGCCGGCACGCCCGATGCCGACACCGGCGCCCGGCGGCTCGATGCCAGCACCGACGCTGGCGCCATGCCGCAGGCAACACCGGCAGTCGACCACGCCGCAGCAGCGTTCGACACCGCGACCACAGAGCTGCCGGCACCGGCTGCCGCCGCACCAGAATCGACGCCGCCCGCGAGCGACGCCGACGCGCTGGACTTTGATCTCGACCTTGACCTCGACCTGAGCGTCGACGATGAGCCGGCCGCCCGCAGCACCGCACCGCGCGATTCCCCCTTCAGCACCACGCCCGCCGAACTGTTGCCCGACCCGGCCCCCGCAGCGGCCAGCACACCGGAGCCCGAGCTGGACCTGGAACTCGACGTCGAGTCGATGACGGACGCCGAACTGGAAGCTGCGCTAGCGGCCGAACTGGCCGCCATCGCCGCCACCGAGGCCGAGCTGGCGCAGGACGCCGCCGCCGAACTGGAACTGGCGGCTGCCGCCGCACAGGAAGCCGCAGCAGAACCCCACTTCGCCTTCGAGCCCGCCGCCGCAGCGGCCGAACCGATATTTGACCTCGAACCCCTGCTGCCCGACGACGGCCGCCGCGAGCCGACGCTGGAACAGCCGCCCGCCGCCGCCGACGCCACCGGTAGTGAGCCGTTCTACGACGACCTGCTGGACGACGACGACGCAGCGCTGGTCCAGCTGTCCTCGGGCGCACAGGCGCAGGTGGCACGTGACGCTGGCAGCAGTGCCCTGCCCGCTCACGCCGACGCCAGCCCGGACACCCCGGCCACGGCACCAGCCCTTGCCGCTGCGGCGGCGCTAGCTTCGGCTTCGGCATCGGCTGCTGACGACAGCAGCCCGCCCGACGAACCGGGCTTCGTCAAACGTGACCGGCGCCAGCAAAAGCTGCGCAAAGCCGCCCGCCTCGCCATGAGCATAGGCTCGGTACTGCTGGTGGGCGCGCTGGGCGCACAGGTCATCACCACCTTCCGCAACCCGCTGGCCGCATATGTACCGGCGCTGAAACAGCCGCTGACCGAAGTCTGCGCACTGCTCGGCTGCCGCATTGAACTGCCGACGCAGATCGACTACGTCACCATCGAACAAGGCGAGCTGCAGACGCTGACCGAGACCACGTTCTCGTTCACCACGCTGCTGCGCAACCAGGGCACCACCGCGCAGGCCTGGCCGCACATAGAACTGGTGCTCGACGATGCCAGCGACAAGACCATCCTGCGACGCGTCTTCAGCCCGCGTGACTATCTGCCGGCCAACACCGCGCTGGTGCAGGGCTTCGCGCCGCACACCGAACAATCCGTCAAACTGTACTTTGAACTGGGCCAGCTCAAAGCATCGGGCTATCACATCGCAGTCTTCTACCCTTAAGAACCCCATGACCACCACTTCCCTGATCTGCGGCTCGCTCGCCATCGACACCATCCTGACCTTCCCGGGCCGCTTCGACAGCATCCTGCTGGCCGACCAACTGCACAAGGTCAACGTGTCGTTCCTGGCACCGACCATGCGTACCGAATACGGCGGCTGCGCCGGCAACGTCGCCTACAACCTGAAAATGCTGGGCGGCGACCCGCGCATCGTCGGCGTCATGGGCCAGGATCACGGCGCCTACTTCGAGCGCCTGCATCAACTGGGCCTGTCGACCGAGAACATCCTGATCAAGCACGATGCCTACAACGCCCAGTGCTTCGTCACCGCCGACGCGGACAACAACCAGATCAACGCCTTCCACCCGGGCGCCATGTCGTACGCACACGAAAACGACATCGCACAGGCTGGCCCGGCCAAGGTTGCCATCATCTCGCCGGACGGCCACCTCGGCATGCAGCGCCACGCCGCCACACTGGCGTCGCTGAACATTCCGATCATGTTCGATCCGGGCCAGCAGCTGCCGATGTTCAATGGCAAAGAGCTGATCGCCTTCATTGAGCAGGCCACCTATGTGACCTGCAACGACTACGAGATCGAACTGCTGATGGAACGTACCGGCCTGACGCTGCCGGACATCGCCAGCCGCGTTGAAGCGCTGATCGTGACCCGTGGCGAAAAGGGTTCCGAGATTTACACCAAGGGCCAGCGCATCGTGATCCCGGCCGTGCCAGCGACCGAAGTGCTGGACCCGACCGGCTGCGGCGACGCCTATCGCGCTGGTCTGCTGTTCGGCATCACCAACGACTGGAGCTGGGAAAACACCGGCCGCCTGTCCAGCCTGCTGGGCGCGATCAAGATCGCCCACCGTGGTGGCCAGAACCACACCTTCAGCGCCAGCGAGATCGCCGACCGCTTCGAAGCAGCCTTCGGCTACCGCTACTAAGCAGCAGGCGGTCCCGCAAAGCAAAAAAGGCAGATCATCCGATCTGCCTTTTTTTCATGGCAACGCAGCGATATCAGTGCGTCGCGAACAGCATGCCCAATACCAGCTGCGCAATCTGCAGCAGGATCAGCGCCACCAGCAGCGACAGATCCAGGCTCCCTACCAGCGGCACCACACGGCGCAATGGCGTCAGCAAGGGCTCATTCAGCGCGCGCACGAACGGCGCCAGCGGCGCATGCGGATTAATCCAGCTGAAGATGGCCTCCGCCACCAGCAGTATCATGAAACCGTAGAGTATCCATTCAAGGAAGCGCTGCAGCGCTGCCAGCAGCACCGCCTGCGGGCTCCAGCCAGCGAAAAACAGCACCGATGTCGCCAGCAGCACGATCAGGAACGCCCCGATCAGGCTGGCCCAGTCATAGCCTCCCACGCCGGGCACTACGCGCCGCAGTGGGCGCACCAGCCAGTCCGACAATTGAAACGTGAATTGCGCCACCGACGATGGCGGACGAACCCGGATCGCCTGCATCCAGAACCGCAACAGCAAGGCACCACCCAACAAGGTGGCGATGGCGTTGACGACCAACATAACAATACTAAGCACGAGTCCCCTCCAAAAAAAATGCCGCTGTGTGATTGTCTCACACAGCGGCAGTATGCCTCATCAGGCACTCAAGCTATTTATCAGCTTAGGAAGGACGGGTGCTGGTCGGGAACGGCCAGGCCGCAGCTGGAGCCAGCACGGTCTTGGCGGCTGGCGCAGCAGCAGGAGCAGCTGGTTTGGCAGCAGCTTCCTTCTTCGGCGCAGCTTCCTTCTTCGGTGCGGCAGCTTTCTTCGGCGCAGCAGCTTTTTTCGCTGCAGGTGCGGCAGCTGGAGCGGCGGCTGGAGCAGCAGCCGGAGCGGCTGGTGCAGCGGCTGGTGCAGCGGCTACCGGTGCGGCAGCAGCAGGAGCGGCAGCGGGTGCTGGCGCTGCAGCCTTCTTGGCATCTGGTTTCTTGGCAGCTGGTTTCTTGGCGACGACCGGTGCAGCGACTGGAGCGGCAACCGGCGCGGCGGCCGCCTTAGCTGGCTTTTTTGCTGCTGGCTTAGCCGCTGCCTTTGCAGCCGGCTTGGCTGCTGCTTTGACCTCTGGTTTTTTAGCAGCGACTTTTTTAGCGGCTGGCTTGGCGGCTGCTGGTTTAGCGGCAGCTGGCTTGACGGCAGCTGGTTTAGCGGCAGCTTTTTTAGCAGCTGGCTTGGCGGCGACTTTTGCAGCTGGCTTGGCGGCTGGTTTGGCAGCGGCTTTTTTCGCCACTGGTTTGGCGGCCGGCTTGGCAGCGGCTTTTGCTGCTGGTTTGGCGGCTACTTTAGCGGCTGGCTTGGCAGCAGCTTTTTTGGCAGCTGGCTTAGTGGCTGGCTTAGCTGCTGGCTTAGCTGCTGCCTTGGCAGCAGCCTTTTTCGCGGCTGGTTTGGCGGCGACTTTGGCTTTAGCTGCTGGCTTGGCGGCTGGTTTAGCAGCGGCTTTCTTAGCGGCTGGCTTAGCAGCGGCTTTTTTAGCGACTGGCTTGGCAGCGACTTTGGCTTTGGCTGCTGGCTTGGCTGCTGCTGGTTTAGCGGCGGCTTTCTTGGCGACTGGCTTGGCAGCAGCTTTTTTCACGGCTGCCTTGGCAGCTGGTTTGGCAGCAGCTTTTTTCGCGACCGGCTTGGCGGCTGGTTTAGCAGCAGCAGCTTTTTTGACGGCTGGTTTGGCGGCTGGTTTGGCGGCTGCAGCTTTTTTCACAGCTGGTTTTGCAGCTGGCTTGGCAGCAGCTTTTGCAGCTGGCTTGGCGGCTGGTTTAGCGGCAGCTTTCGCTGCTGGTTTCGCAGCAGCTTTGGCGGCGACTGGTTTTTTTGCAGCAGGAGCAGCCTTGGCGGCTGGTTTCTTTTCTGCGGACTTCTTAGCGGCTTTTGCCATTTTTGTCTCTCCTTGATCGGGGATGGGATGTTCACACAAGATTAAAACCCGTCCGGCCCCGGATTGGGCCAGGCGAATTATTCATCGGCGCAAACGACGGTTTGCGCTAATGAATACGGCACCGGCTGAACTGCTGCACTTCCTCACGATTGCAGCGCTTCAGCCATAGACGACGACACCGCCGGCTTTGCGGGTCGGCGTCGACATCAAAATCTTCCTGCGATGAGTGCTGGCGGTCGGGCGTATCCTCAGCTCCATGACCTCTCACCGCGACCGCATCACGTTTTTATTTTCAAAGAAAAAACCGCCCTGCCTGAACTCAATCAAGCAAGACGGTCGTCAAAAAACGGTGCGGTCTTGTGCATATCTGTGTGAATCTGTATCCCGTTTGGCGAACTACTCGGCGCATCATGAGCGCGATTTTTTTCGCCTCACATACACGCAAAATCATTTCTCGTAAAGTACACGAAAACCTTGTCGGTGCGCAACCGGCACGTTAGGAATTCGCTTTCTTTTTTCCGCGCAAAGCGCACCAACTCACATACATCGCGCGTCACACCTTCGGCACGACCGCCTTCACACCTGACATCGCGTCACTTGCGAGCTGCATCTGCGCTGCAAAAATCTTCGCCGGCACGCTGCGCGGAAACCCTTCCGCTTCAAAGCGCACCAATTGCCAGAAGGCTTACTTCGAAAAACCAAAGCGCCGAACCCGGCCACCATCTGAAGAATTTCACAACACGTTTTAGGCTGGCAGCGCGACCACGCTGTTGCTACACACTGTTTTCAAATTCGTCGCGATTATGAGACACCATGCAGCGCTTGGCAAGCAGATTAGGGCGCAGCGCCAAGACAGCTAATATGGCGATTCTTATCCATCAAAATTAGGAAGTAAGATATTATCTTTTAAGTGTATTTAATCGAGCTAATAGATAATATGTTGGACTTTAATATCGCCAGCGCCCCCGAGATCTGCAACGAACTGGGACAGCGTCTGCGGGCCCGGCGGCTGCAGCTGGGCTGGTCGCAGGATGAACTCGGACGCCGCGCCGGCCTGTCCGGCGGCTCGGTCAAGAACCTGGAAAGCAAGGCTCAGTCCTCGCTGGACTCCTTCGTGCGCATCGTCTGTGCGCTGGGACTGGCCGAGCAGCTGGCGAGTTTGTGTGCGCTCAAGGTCGACTCGATCGCCGCCATGGAAAGCGCCGCGCTGGCGCCACGTCAGCGAGCTCCGCGTCAGGGCAAGCGATGAACAGGCTGGCCGTGATCTGCTGTGCCTGGGGCGAGCGCTGGCCGCTCGGCACGCTGGCGGACAATGGCAGCGCGCTGCTGTTCGAGTACACCCCGGAAGCGCTGCGGCGCGGCATTCAGTTTTCGCCACGTTTCCTGCCACTGCAGGCGACGGCCTTCGGTGACCTGCCGCGCCACCAGCAACGCCTGCCCGGCCTGTTCGCCGACGCCCTGCCGGATGGCTGGGGCCAGCTGATGATGGACAAGTTATTCCGCAAACAGGGCTGGGCGCCGACCCGGCTGTCGCCACTGGACCGGCTGGCCTTCATCGGCGAGCGCGCCGTCGGCGCCTTTAGCTTCGAACCGGCCGAGACGCCGGACTGGCCGGACTGCCCGCTATCGCTGCAGGAACTGGCGCATGCCGCACAGGCGGCGCAGGCCCCCAGCGGCGGCAAGGATGCCACCATGCTGACCTTGCTGGCGATGCTGGGCGGCTCGCCGCTCGGCAGCCGCCCCAAGCTGCTGATGCAGTATGACGCCGGGTCGGGGCAGCTCAGTGCCCGGCCGGACGCCGCCGGCACGCCGTGGAGTCTGAAGCTGCCAGCGCGCGGAGAGCACAAGGAACTGTGTGCGGTGGAAGATGTGTATGCGACGTTGGCGCGCGCCTGCGGGCTGGCGATGCCGGCCACCCGCCATTTTGAACTGGACCGGCGCATCGCCGCCTTTGGCGCCGAGCGCTGCGACCGCGAGCACGGCATGCGGGTGCCGGTGCACACGCTGGCCGGGCTGCTGCACACCGACTTCCGCAGCGCCGCGCTCGACTACAGCATCCTGCTGCGCGCCACCCGCCTGATGACGCGCGACGAGTCGCAGGTGCGCGCCGCCTTTGAGCGCTGCGTCTTCAATGTGGTGTTCCACAACCGCGACGACCATGCGCGCAGCGTGGCGTTCCGCATGAACCAGCGCTGGGAGTGGCAACTGGCGCCCTGCCATGACCTGAGTTTCAGCCACGGTCCGGGCGGCGTGCACCAGATGGCAGTGATGGGCGAAAGCGTGGCGCCTGGCGCCGACGACCTGCTACGGCTGGCGGCCGACGCCGCGCTGCCACCGGCCTGGGCGCGCCGCAGCATGGAGCGCATCGCCGGCCATGGTGCCGACTTTGAACGGCTAGCCCGCGCCGCCCCGGTGCGCGCCGCCACGGTCAAGGCCATCGCGCGCGCCATCGCCGCCAACTGCGCGCGCATGCGATAAGCTGATTTACCCAGATATGCGGATTCAGATCGAACCACCTTGGGTTCAAAACAGCAGGTCGAGAGTCCCCCCCACCCCAGCGGCGTGACCCTGGGGTCAGACGGTAATGCCTTTAAGTTAAAGTGCCGAAGCGTACGCTTGCACCCCAAGACAAGACGGGGGGTCAGACCCGCGGGGTCTGACCCCGGCTTTGCGTCGGTGGGGTTTGCCAGCCGATCGGTGCCTTAACGTAGCGGCATAAGGGTCAGGTGGTAGTACTGCCGCACAGCGCCAACCTGCCTTGCGCCTGGCCTCCGTACGGCCACTAGATAGCGTCTCAGGATGAAAAAAACCCGGCGCAAGGCCGGGTTTTCGGAATGGGGCTAACCGGGTTTAATCCCAGTTCAGCGCGCCGCCGGTCTGGTACTCGGTGACGCGGGTTTCGAAGAAGTTGCGCTCTTTCTTCAGGTCGATCATCTCGCTCATCCATGGGAACGGATTTTCTTCCTGGTCGAACAGCTGGTCCAGCCCAATCTGGGTGGCACGGCGGTTGGCGATGAAGCGCAGGTAGCCCTTGAACATCGGCGCGTTCAGACCCAGCACGCCACGTGGCATGGTGTCTTCGGCGTAGGCGTATTCCAGTTCCACGGCTTTCATGAACAGACCCTTGATCTCTTCCCTGAAGGCGGCGGTCCACAGCAGCGGGTTTTCCATCTTGATCGTGTTGATCAGATCAATGCCGAAATTGCAATGCATCGATTCGTCGCGCAGGATGTACTGGTACTGCTCGGCGGCGCCCATCATCTTGTTCTGACGGCCCAGCGCCAGGATCTGGGTGAAGCCGACGTAGAAGAACAGCCCTTCCATCAGGCAGGCAAAAACGATCAAGCTCTTCAGCAGCGTTTGATCGTTCTCGGGCGTACCGGTGTTGAAG
>JBGSBQ010000101.1:0-9384 GCA_041730475.1 Sphingomonadaceae bacterium | reverse complement strand
GCATCAGCAGCCTGCACTACCGCGACCCGCTCAGCAAGGAATGGCGCAAGCTGGTCAGCTACAACGGTTACACCGGCGGCAAGGGCGCGTTCACGCCGCTGGCCTTCGGCCCGGATGGCACGCTGTACGTGGTCAGCCACGCCGGTCAGGACAAGTCGGCCGTCTACACCTACGACCTGGTCAACAACAAGGTGGCGGACAAGCCGCTGATCGAGGTGCAGGGCTTTGATTTCAACGGCCACCTGATCATGGGGCGCGACAAGCTGCTCGGTGTGCGCTACATCGGTGAGAATGAAGACACGGTCTGGCTCGACGATGGCATGAAGGCCTTGCAGGCCGAAGTCGACAAGAAACTGCCGAGCACCGTCAACCTGCTGACCCTGCCGCAGCAGCCGGATACGCCATGGGTAATGGTGGTGTCCTATTCCGACCGCCAGCCCCGCGCCACGCTGCTGTACAACCGCGACACCAAGGCGCTGCGCGGGGTCGGCGGCAGTCACCCGGCCATCAAGGTCGAGCAGATGGGCCACCAGACCGTGGTCCAGTACCCGGCGCGCGACGGCCTGCCGATCCCGGCCCGGCTGACGCTGCCCGCCGGGCGCGACAAAAACCTGCCGCTGGTGGTACTGGTCCACGGCGGCCCCTATGTGCGCGGCGGCAGCTGGGGCTGGGACGCCGAGGCGCAATTCCTCGCCAGCCGCGGCTACGCCGTGCTGCAGCCGGAGTTCCGTGGCAGTACCGGCTACGGCAACGCCCACTTCCGCGCCGGCTGGAAACAATGGGGCCTGAAGATGCAGGACGATCTGGCCGACGGCGCGCGCTGGGCCATCGCCCAGGGCACTGCCGACCCGCACCGCATCTGCATTGCCGGCGGCAGCTATGGCGGCTATGCCACGCTGATGGGGCTGGTCAACGATCCGGACCTGTACCGCTGCGGCGTCGACTGGGCCGGCGTCACCGACATCAACCTGATGTACGACGGCCACTGGTTCATCTCCTCCGACCTGCCCGAGCAGTTCAAGCACTACGGCATGCCACAGCTGATCGGCGACCAGCAGCAGGACGCGGCCCAGCTGAAAGCCACTTCGCCCTTGCAGCAGGCGGCCCGTATCAAGGCGCCCTTGCTGCTGGCCTACGGCGGCGCCGACCTGCGCGTGGCGATCTACCACGGCCCGCGCTTCTACAAGGCCGTCAAGGACAGCAACCCGCAGGTCGAATGGATCGAATATCCAGAAGAAGGCCACGGCTGGCATGTGCCGAAAAACCGGCTCGATTTCTGGCGCCGGGTGGAACGCTTCCTCGACCAGCAAATCGGTACCCCTTAATACTTATTTCACGACCTGACGGAATACCCATGCAACTCCCCCACCAAGCCACGCTGCGTCTGCTGATCAGCGCAGTCCTGTGCGGCGGCGCGCTGGCGCCAGCGCTGGCCGCCACCAGCGGCAATACATTGCCTCCAGTGGAAGCGTTTTTCGAGAACAGCCGCTTTGCCAGCCCACGGCTGTCGCCGGACGGCCGCTATCTGGCGGCGCGGGTCGCCAAGCCGGGCGAACGCGACCGGCTGTCGGTCGTCAAGCTGGACGACATGAGCGTCAAGGTGGTGGCCATGTTCGCCGATGCCGATGTCGGCTATTTTGACTGGGTCAACAACAACCGCCTGGTCTTCAATGGCCGTGACCGGCGCGTCACCCACAGCGATGACAACATGCCGGCCGGGATCTTCGCCGTCAACCGCGATGGCAGCGGCTTCCGCCAGCTGAGCGAAACGGTGTTCCACACTGAAACCACCGGCACCATCATCGGCAGCAAGATGCTGAGCTGGAACCACCTGCTGCTGCCCCAACGCGGCCGTCAGGACGATGACACCGTCTACGTCGAGCGCTATATCTGGAATGCCGGCAATACCGAAGTGACCACGCGCGCGCTGTACCGGCTGAATACCGTGACCGGTCAGGCGGTACCGGTCGCGACGCCACCGCAATCGGTCGGCTGGTTGCTGGACCAGCGTGGCGAGGTGCGCATCGCCTACGTCAATGAAGAGAAGAAGCGGGTTACCTATGTGCGCAGCGGCGACGGCGACAGCGCCAGCTGGCAGCGCCTGTCGGAAACCACGCCGTATGGCCAGACCCGGCTCAATCCGGTCGACTTCGCCCCGGATGGCACACTGTACGTGGCCGCGCGCGTGAACAGCGACAAGAGTGCGCTGTACCGCTATGACCTGGGCAACGGCCAGTTGGGCAAGGAGCCGGTGTTGGCGATGGATGACTACGACTACCTGCCCGACCTGGAGAACATCAGCGACGGCGACCACACGCTGATCACCCGCAATGGCAAGCTGCTGGGTGCGTCCTATCTGGCCGACGTGCCCGGCGTGGCCTGGTTCGATGCCAAGGCGCAGGCGCTGCAAGCGGCCGTCGATGCGGCGCTGCCGAACCGCGTCAACCTGCTCAAGCTGCCACGTGACGGCGACACGCCATGGGTGCTGGTACGCACCCACTCCGACATCGAACCGCCCAGCTACCTGATCTACAACCGCGACAGCAAGCAACTGCTGCGGGTCGGCGCAACCCACGAACAGATCCGTCCGGAACAGATGGGGCGGCAGGAGCTGGTGCATTACAAGGCGCGCGACGGCCTCGACATTCCGGCCTGGATTACCTACCCGCATGGCGCCCGGCGCCAGCAGCTGCCACTGGTGGTGCTGGTGCACGGCGGCCCATTCGTGCGCGGCGGCAGCTGGGGCTGGAACGCCGACGCCCAGTTCCTGGCCTCGCGCGGCTATGCCGTGCTGGAGCCGGAATATCGTGGCAGCACCGGCTTCGGCTGGAAGCACTTCCGCGCCGGCTGGAAGCAATGGGGGCTGGCGATGCAGGACGACATCGCCGATGGCGTACTATGGGCGACCAAGCAGGGCATCGTCGATCCGCAACGGGTCTGCATCGCCGGCGCCAGCTACGGCGGCTATGCCGTGCTGATGGGCCTGATCCGCGATCCGCAGCTGTACCGCTGCGGCGTCGAGTGGGCCGGCGTCACCGACATCAAGCTGATGTACACCGGCAGCTGGAGCGCGAAGTCCGATTTCAGCGACCGCTGGAAAACCTATGGCATGCCCAATCTGATCGGCGACCTCGAGCAGGATGCGGCGCAGTTGCAAGCCACCTCGCCGCTGGCCCAGGCCAGCCGCATCAAGGCCCCGTTGCTACTGGCCTATGGCACCGACGACCAGCGCGTGCCGCCTTACCATGGCGAGAAATTCTACGCCGCCGTCAAGGCCGGCAATCCCAACGTTGAATGGGTCGCGTATGAGAAAGAAGGCCACGGCTGGGCCCTGCCGGAAAACCGCTACGACTGGTGGCGCCGGGTCGAACAGTTCCTGCAACGGAATATCGGCGAGGGCGCAGCAAAATAAGGTACGCTAGCGGCTGTCACTCACGCTAGCGGAGGTTGCACATGTCGTCGGGAAAAATTCTGGTCGCACAGGGAGGCGGTCCCACCGCCGTCATCAATCAGTCGCTGGCAGGCGTGGTGCTGGAAGCACGGCGCTTCCGCGATGTTAGCCGTATCTATGGCGCCATGCATGGGGTGCGCGGCATCATCAACGAAGACCTGGTCGACCTGACTCAGGAAACCAGCCACAACCTGGAACTGGTGGCGGCCACACCGTCGTCGGCGCTGGGTTCGACGCGTGACAAGCCCGATGCGGCCTACTGCGCCGAAATCTTCAAGGTGCTGCAGGCGCATCAGATCGAACAGTTTTACTACATCGGCGGCAATGACTCGTCCGATACGGTGCGCATCGTCAGTCTGGAAGCGCAGCAGGCCGGCTATCCGCTGCGCTGCATCCATATTCCCAAGACCATCGATAACGATCTGGTCGGCAGCGACCACACGCCCGGTTTCCCGTCGGCAGCGCGCTTTGTCGCGCAAGCGTTTGCCGGTGCCAATCTGGACAATGCGTCCTTGCCCGGCGTGTATGTCGGGGTGGTCATGGGCCGCCACGCCGGCTTCCTGACGGCCGCCGCCGCACTGGGCAAGAAATTTTCCGATGAAGGCCCGCACCTGATCTACCTGCCGGAGCGGGTGTTCGTGCTGGAGCAGTTCCTGGCCGACGTCAAGGCCACCTATGCGCGCTATGGGCGCTGCGTGATTGCGGTATCGGAAGGCATCCACGATGCGTCGGGCGAGCCGATCGCCAGCCTGCTGGCCAAGGAAGTTGAACGCGATGCGCATGGCAATGTGCAGTTGTCCGGCACCGGCGCGCTGGCCGACTTGCTGTGTGACGAGATCAAGGCCAAGCTGGGCATCAAGCGCGTGCGCGGCGACACCTTCGGCTATCTGCAACGCTCGTTCATCGGCTGCGTGTCCGATGTCGACCAGCGCGAAGCACGCGAGGTCGGTGAAAAGGCGGTGCAGTTCGCCATGTGGGGCGGGCGCAATGGCTCGGTCGCGATCAAGCGTACCGGCTTTTACTCAGTCGACTATGAACTGCTGCCGCTGGAAGCGGTGGCCGGCAAGACGCGAGTGATGGAGGATGAGTTCATCAGCGCCAGCGGCACCGACGTGACCGATGCCTTCCGCCTCTATCTGCGGCCCCTGCTGGGATCGGGCATGCCGGACGCGTTCCGTCTGCGCCCGGCGGCCGTGCCCAAGATCCTCAACCAGTAAGCGCCCGGGGCATCAGGCAAAGCGGACTGCTGCCCCGAACGAGAACGGTTGTAGTTGCAGTGCCTGCACCGTCTTTCTGGCCCGCACCAGACTATGCGCGACCTGCATGCTCATCCACGACTCCGCTGACTGGTCGAAAACACTCTCCAGTCTGACGGCCATATCGGGCGTCAAGTCGGCTTTTTGCGCCAGTAAACGACTGATCGCGGCCGTCGATACGCCTAACCGCCGCGCCAACTCGCGCTGACTAAGTTGGAATGGTTCGACATAGGACAGCATCAAATACTCCCCCGGATGCATAGTAATCATCTGCACGCCCTCCCATTTGATACGCGTTACGCAATGCGCAATTTTAGAGTAGGCGATGCCACACGGGCTGTCAACCTGATCAGGGGTAAACACCATGACTTTGCAGACCAAGGATATCTTGCACAAAGGGTTGCAACGCTTCTGGAGTTCCGCTGGACAAGACAAACGTGGAATCTCAGCATCTTGGGCGCAACACGCCGCGGCCATCCTGGTCCATCTGTACAAAGCTCACAGTCTGGACGATTTATTGGGAGGCTACGGTCGCCATAGAAAAATCAAACGCCTAACTGGCCATGTACGTCGCTACAGCATCGAACTCAATGCCAACTGGCGCATCACTTTCGACTGTCTCGATCCAGACACTGGCGCCGTGACCAATGTCGACATTGAGGACTTGCATCGCTCTGGCGGCGCCCAGCGACGATGAAAACGGTCCGGCAAAGAACGCTCTGGAGGCCGCCGTTGGGGCCTGCGAACGCATCCAACGCACGCCCCCATATGCGGACTGCGTACTGTTGCACCGCACTGTCTACCTCAACTGCTTATTGCTGCCGTTCGGTCTGGTCGATGCGATCGGCGTCGCCACGCTGCTGATCACGGTGTTTGTCTCCTACATTTTTTCCGCGCTGAAAACGATCGCCCATTCGATCGACGATCCCTTCGGCAATGCGCCCAACAGCTTGACACTGAGTGCCTTGACACGCACCACAGAGCGCTCGCTGCTGGCATCATGGGGGGCCCCGTTGCCCCCGCGCTGACGCCTGGCCCGGATCACCGTACCGATTGATCGGCGCGCTCGGGCGCCGGCGTCACGGCCGGGGCAGCGGGCTGCTGCAGATAACGCTCGATCACGCCCTCGCGCCGCATGTCGGCCAGCACCTGCGCCAGCTTCGGTGCCAGTGCCGCATTGCGCTGGTGCAGGAAGGCATAGGCACCGGTCACATCCATATTGGCCAGCCGGACAATGCCGCTGCCCTGAAATTCAGGTTCGGCCAGCACCGTGTCCACCACCCGGTCAACATCGATAAACACATCCGTGCGGTGACGCAACAGCTTGCGCAAGCCCAGCGTGACGCTGTTGACCGTCGACAACCGGGCCGCGGAGATCAGCGGCGGCAGCACCGTTTCACAGTGGGCGATGCCAGCCCGGTATTCCACCCGCACCCCGCTCTGGGCCAGCCCGGCCCAGCCGTCGGCCAGCGTCAGCGGCGCCAGCCCGTAGGCGGCAAAGGTGACCGAATAGTGCGAGGTCGCGACCTGCACCAAATCGGGATGAAAGCGGCTGTAATCGGTAGCCCGGTGGACTTCGCCGTCAACCACACCACTCTCGGCCAGCACGCTGGCCCGCTTGGCCGGATAGGAGCGGTATTCCAGCTGATAGCCCATGCGCCGCAGCGCTTCGCCATAAATCAGGCGCAGCCAGTTACCCTGGCTGCGGTCCGTATCGTCGGTACTAATCAGCACCATGGTCGGCAGCGCAGCTGCGCCGTCCAGCGCTGCCACGGGCCCGGACCAGCAGGTCAGGATGATGGCAGCCAGCAGGCAGCCGCAACGCAAGTATCCGGGCAACGTTAGGGACATCAGGGCAAAAACTCCTGCAGGATAGGACAAGGTCGTGCCAGATTACCACGAGTGTCTGTCGCCAAACACCATCCAGCTTTACTTGGCGCCCTTGTGGTCTTTCTGACCGTCATTCTTGTGCCGACCGGCGACTTCCTCCGTTTCAGCATGCTGGCGGCTCTTGTCACTATCTTGCTGATGGCGTTCGGCAGGTTCGGTGCCGGGATGGGCTGGGGTATGCGGCTGGGGGATGGCTGGGTTCATGGCAGGCTCCGGTGTCAGGTAAAACACCGACCCTACGCGCTCCGCCCGCGCCGTACTGTACGGAAACCCACACAAAAGATGGCCGTAAAAAAACGGACCGCGCCACGAGGCGGGGTCCGTTCTTGTCCGTTCTGGTCCGGAACGACGCCGGCTTAGACGACGATGGTCTGGTGCTCGTCGCCAACGCGGGTGCGGATCACACCAATGCGCGAGACCGACTCGCCAGCGGCGGTCAGCTGGGCAATCGCGGCGTCCGCGTTCTCAGCCGACACGATCACCGTCATGCCGATACCGCAGTTGAACACGCGGTGCATCTCGGCATCAGCCACGCCACCGTGCTGTTGCAGCCACTGGAACAGCGGCGGCATGGTCCACGCTTTGCCGTCCAGCTCGGCCACCAGACCAGGCTGCAGCACGCGCGGGATATTTTCGACCAGACCACCGCCGGTGATGTGCACCATGCCTTTAACTTCCATCGCGTCCATCAGCGCCAGCAGTGGCTTGACGTAGATACGGGTCGGCGCCATCAGCACGTCGGCCAGCTTGCGGCCGTGGAAGTCGGCTTCCAGATCCGGCTTGGCGACTTCAATGATCTTGCGCACCAGCGAGTAACCGTTCGAGTGCGCGCCCGACGAGGCCAGACCCAGCACCACGTCACCGGCAGCGATCTTGGTGCCGTCGATGATTTTCGATTTTTCCACTGCACCGACCGCGAAACCGGCCAGATCGTATTCACCGGCCGGGTACATGCTCGGCATTTCCGCCGTTTCGCCGCCGATCAGCGCGCAACCGGCTTGTTCGCAGCCAGCGGCCACGCCCTTGATGACGTCGGTCGCAATCGCCAGATCCAGCTTGCCGCACGCGAAGTAATCGAGGAAGAACAGTGGCTCGGCGCCCTGTACCAGAATGTCGTTCACGCTCATGGCGACCAGATCGATACCGACCGTGTCGTGACGGTTCAGCTCGAAAGCCAGCTTGAGCTTGGTGCCCACGCCGTCGGTACCGGACACCAGAATCGGCTCCTTGTACTTCTTGCTGATCTCGAACATGGCGCCGAAACCACCCAGGCCGCCCATCACGCCTTCGCGCATGGTGCGCTTGGCAAAGGGTTTGATCGCTTCGACTAAAGCATCGCCCGCGTCGATATCGACGCCGGCGTCACGGTAGGACAGGGAAACATTAGAAGTTTGGCTCATGGTGTATTTCGCAGCGGAGGCGGTAAAATAGAAGGCGGAGACCTGTTTCGGGCAGAACTCGGTCATTTTCGACAGAATTCCAGCGAAAAGCGCGAAAAAACCTGCGCCGACCCGGTCAATCCGCTATTTTATCAAAATGCCCCGTCCAACAGCCGTTTTTAACCATCTAATTCACACTCCATGCCATTTCCCCTCTCGGTAGAGCAAAAGCAAACGGCATTTTGGGTGGCAGTCTGGGCGGCATTTTTCCTGTTGCTGGTGACCTTGGGGCCGGTCCTGACGCCGTTTCTGGCCGCTGCCATCATTGCCTACGCGCTGAATCCCGGCGTTGACCGCCTCGACCGGCTGCGCTGGCGCCGTCTTGGCATGCCGCGCGCGCTGTCGGTGCTGATCGTGGTGCTGCTGTTCTTTGCCGCACTGGCCGCGCTGGTGCTGATCGTGGTGCCGGTGCTACAAAAAGAGGCGCCGATGCTACAGGCGCAGATTCCCGCCTTCCTCGTCAAGCTCAATGACGCGCTCGGTCCCAAGTTACAGGACATGGGCCTGCGCGTGCGCCTCGACAGTACCGGCATCCGCAAGCTGGTCAGCCAGCAACTGGCCACCAGCGGCGACGAAATTTGGAGCGCCGTACTGGCCTCGGCCCGTGTCGGCGGCACCGCCGTGCTGGGCTGGATCGCCACGCTGGTGCTGATCCCGGTAGTACTGTTCTACCTGCTGCTCGACTGGCACCAGATGCTGGCGCGCATTGCCGGCGCCGTGCCGCGCCGCTGGATCGGCCATACCATGTCCATGGCGGCCGAAGTCGATACGCTGCTGGCCCAGTATCTGCGCGGCCAGCTGCTGGTGATGCTGGTGCTGGCCATTTATTACTCGGCCGGACTGGCGATCGCCGGATTTGACGTAGCATTGCCTGTCGGCATTATCACAGGCTTGCTGGTGTTCATCCCCTATCTGGGCTTCGGCCTCGGCCTGGTACTGGCGCTGATTTCAGCCGTGCTGCAATTTAGCGACTGGAGCGGCATGATCGCGGTCGCCATCATCTACGGCTGTGGTCAGGTGCTGGAAGGCTTTTTCCTGACGCCGCGGCTGGTCGGTGAACGCATCGGCCTGAATCCGCTGGCCGTGATTTTCGCGCTGCTGGCCTTCGGACAACTGTTCGGATTTGTCGGCGTACTGCTGGCTTTACCCGCTTCCGCCGTGTTAATGGTCGCTTTTAAGCACTTGCAGCGCCACTACCTGCGCAGCAGCTTTTATAATGCATGACGTGATACAGAAAACCGTTATGCAAAAAATCAGAAATTTGATCCGACCAAGGCGCACACCATGAAACAACTGGTGCTCGATCTGGGCGCGGACCCGGTGCACAGCCTCGAATCGTTCGAGGTCG
>JBGSBQ010000100.1:0-9385 GCA_041730475.1 Sphingomonadaceae bacterium | reverse complement strand
TGGCCGCAGCTCATGTTTTCTACGTGTAGTTGGTACATCGAAGGCATCCTCCAGTAACAAACAATACCGCTACTGTACCGCAGCCGCTCAATCGTTGTCGGGCGGATCGTCGAGCCGTGCGAGGTCAAGGCTGACCAGAGCCCAGATGCCATCCGAATAGTCAGGTTCGCGCGACAGCGTTTCCACCGGCGAGGGCCTGATTTCAAACGGCTTGCCTTGCTCGACCAGCTTGCCGACGTGACCGTAGATCGCCTTGGTGGCGTTGCTCATGGCCTTGTCGACCGTGTCGCCCGTGGTCACGCAGCCGGGGATGTCCGGCACCGTGACGCCATACTGGCTGCCACTGCCACGCTGGATCAGGATAGGAATGTCCATGGGGGAGAACCTTACGACGGCGGGATTGACGGTCGGTTTGCTGCACTGTGCTAAGTGTCATACAGCTTGCATCTGGTATCAAGTTTTTTCGTGGCTGGGCTCGCATTGTTGTTGGCTCCCTGCACGGAGGACGAAAAAAATCCCACGGGCAATAACGCGCGTGGGATCGTGGCCGGAGCCGGAATGGAACTACATTACAACACTTCGCTGGCGTGGTCGGCCAGGCGCGAGCGTTCGCCGCGCGCCAGCGTCACGTGGCCGCTGTGGGCCCAGCCCTTGAAGCGGTCGACCACATAGGTCAGGCCGCTCGAACCTTCGGTCAGGTACGGCGTGTCGATCTGGGCGATGTTACCCAGGCACAGGATCTTGGTGCCCGGACCGGCGCGCGTGACCAGCGTCTTGATCTGCTTCGGCGTCAGGTTCTGCGCCTCGTCGATGATCAGGAACTTGTTGACGAAGGTACGGCCGCGCATGAAGTTGAGCGACTTGATCTTGATGCGTGAACGGATCAGGTCTTGCGTGGCCGCACGGCCCCACTCGCCGCCGTCCGAATCGGACTTGTTCAGCACTTCCAGGTTGTCGTCGAAGGCGCCCATCCATGGCGACATCTTCTCTTCCTCGGTGCCCGGCAGGAAACCGATGTCTTCACCGACCGGCACCGTCACGCGGGTGACGATGATTTCGTTGTAGAGTTTTGTTTCCAGCACCTGCGCCAGACCAGCCGCCAGGGCCAGCAGCGTCTTGCCGGTACCGGCCTGACCCAGCAGCGTGACAAAGTCGCACTCCGGGTTCATCAGCAGGTTCAGCGCGAAGTTCTGCTCGCGGTTGCGGGCCGTGACGCCCCACACATTGTTCTTGTTGTGGCTGAAATCGCGCAGCGTCTGCAGCACGGCGGTCTTGCCGTTGATCTGGCGCACCTGGCCATAGAACGGCGCTTCGCCATTCTTCGGCTCCAGGAACACGAACTGGTTGACCAGCATCGACGGCACGAACGGGCCGGTGACGCGTTAGAACGTGGTGCCCTGACCGCCCTTGTTTTCCTGCCACGACTCCAGATCCTTGCCGTGCTTGTTCCAGAAATCGTCCGGCAGCTGCACGATGCCCGAGTACAGCAGGTCGGTATCTTCCAGCACATGGTCGTTGAAGTAATCTTCGGCCGGCAAGCCCAGCGCGCGGGCCTTGATGCGCATATTGATGTCTTTCGACACCAGCACCACGGCACGGCCTTCCTGTTCCGCTTCCAGCGAACGGACCACGGCCAGAATCTGGTTGTCAGCCTTGCCGACCGGCAGGCCGGCGGGCAGGTCGGCGCTTTGCAAGCGGGTCTGGAAGTACAGCCGGCCCTTGGCGTCCTTGTTGCCCAGCTTGGACAGCGGAATGCCTTTTTCGATCGCGTCGTCGTCGGTGTAGGACACCAGCGCATCCAGCCTGCGCGAGACCTGACGCGCATTGCGGGCCACTTCGGTCATGCCCTTCTTGTGGTAGTCCAGCTCTTCCAGCGTCATCATCGGCAGGTAGACATCGTGCTCTTCAAAGCGGAACAGCGACGATGGATCGTGCATCAGCACGTTGGTGTCCAACACGAACAGCTTGGTGGTGCCGCTCTGGTCGGCCTGACGGCTGGTCGAGGACTTGATCGCTACTTCCTGCGCCTTGTGCTTGGCCGGATGCGGCGCTTCGGCCACGATAGGGGTGACCTTGCCGCGTACCGATGGCTTGCTCTTGGCGACCGGTTCTGGCGTGGCTTGCAGCACGGCCGGTTGCTTGGCCTTGCTGGCCTTGGCGGCGCGGGCCACGGCCGGTGCTGCTGGTGCTGCTGGTGCGATTGGTGCAGCGGCCGGTGCGGCCGCCTTGCTGGTTTTTGCAACGGGAACTGCTTTGACGGGCGCCGCTTTCTTCGGCGCGGGGGCGGCCTCAGGTACGGCAGCCAGTGCTGCGGGTACCGGGCGCGGCCCTGTCGCTTTGGGGTAATCTTTTGCCAGCAGTATAGTCGCTGGCTTACTTGGGAGTTTTGGCAGTGGCATCAGGATCTCAATCAATAAATTTCTGGAGGAATCCGCCCATGGGGCGAGCGCAGGCAACTGCATGCAATGTGCGCAGGAACCGGATGGGGTGGATGCTGGGTGGAACAGTGAACAGGACTGAAAACAGGACTGCCGACGGGCGCTCATCTGGCCCGGGTAGGGACACCGCGTGGTGGCCGGCTGGCCACCAGGTTGGGTTCAAAGACGTACAGTGTTGACTCAAAATGGATGAAAAGGTTTTGCAACGGTTAAGCAACTCTGGAGGTTGCAACGCGCACCAACCTTAACTCTGATGCGCTACAAATTCCAGCACTTCATCGACGTGACCTGCTACTTTCACGCCTCTCCATTCTTTCACCAATTGACCAGTAGCGTCAATGACAAACGTACTGCGCTCGACGCCGCGTACAGTCTTACCATACATTTGCTTCATCTTCATGACGGCGAACTGGGTGCACAGCGCTTCGTCCGGATCGGAGATCAGTTCGAAGGGCAGGGCCAGCTTGGCTTTGAAATTTTCGTGCGAGCGCAGCGAGTCGCGGCTGATGCCGTAGACTTCGGCGCCCGCCGCCAGGAACTGCTCATGCAGGTCGCGGAAGGCGATGTTTTCTGTGGTGCAGCCGGGCGTGTTGTCCTTCGGATAGAAAAACAGCACGGTGCTGCGGGCGGGACGGCCCGCCAGCTGGAAGGTCTTGCCGCTGGTCATGGCGGCGGAAAAATCGGGTACGACTTGGGCGGTAGGGCTAGCAGCCACAGCTTATCTCCTGAACGTGGAACTTCAGTGCTGGTATCGGGTGGTCAAACAGCGGCGCCTTGCACCATCAATTGGCCGGAACGTCCGGGCAGCTCGCCCCAGGTGATCGGGCAAACGGGCAGCGGCGCCTGCTGCTGTGTGATCTTGTCGTAATAATCGGCCATCGAGGCCAGCTGGTAGCCCTGGGCCTGCCATCCGGCCAATAACTGCTCGAAGATGGGGGCGAGTTTCTGTCCTTCAAGCTCGGCATGCAAAGTATATACATGGTCGCGCGTGGCGCCGGCCGTCAGTTGCAGCAGATAAGCGGCGATGTTGCTGGTACTGATGGTGACGCCGTCGATCTCGCGGCCCAGTACTTCGTCCAGCGTCGGCAGCGTGGTCGGCATCTGGATGCAGTTCAGCACCCGGGTGCCATCGGCCAGCCGGTGCGGACCGAAGGCCGGATCGGCCAGCGTGCCATTGTCATTCAGCACGGCACGGCCATCCGAGGCGTAGCGATAACCGGCGGTGTCGTGCTGGCCAAACGCGGCCGCATTCATCTGCCAGCCGGCGGCGCCATGGGTGTGCGGAGCCACGCCAAACACTTGCGTGTAACGGGCTTCGGCCTGACGCATCATCTTGATGGTCCAGGCCGCATCGCGGCGGGCCACATTGTCCTGCCACAGCACGTGGTCCCAGGTATGGATGCCGCATTCAAAGCCGGCGTCGCGCACGGCGCGCAATTCGGCCGCGCATTCCTTGCCAATATCGGGCCCCGGCAGCAGGGTGCCGTACATCAGCGTCTTGAAACCGTAGTGTTCGACGACCGAGGTCCGCGATACCTTGCTGAAGAAACCGGGCCGCAATGCACGCCGCATGGCCCAGCCGGTGTGGTCCTTCCCCAGCGAAAACAGGAAGGTGGCATGGGCCTGGAACGCACTCAGCATGCGCACCAGATTGGGCACACCCTCGCGGGTACCGCGATAGGTGTCAACGTCGATCTTCAGGACCAGCAGCGGCCGGATGTCAGGCAAGGTAGTCGCGGTCAATGCATCAATCAATCAAGGCTTGGGCTTCGGCTACCTGGCTGCGGTAGGCGTCGAAGATCTTGCGCAGCGCATCGGCCATGGTGGTGGTCGGTGCCCAGCCCAGTTCTTCGCAGGTGTTGGTGATTTTCGGTACGCGGTTCTGCACGTCCTGATACCCGGCACCGTAGTAGGCGCCCGAGGTGGTCTCGACGATGTTGACCTGCTTGGCGCCGGTCGCGTATTCCGGATATTCCTCGGCCAGTTTCAGCATCATGCCGGCCAGTTCGCGGATCGAATAGTTGTTGACCGGGTTGCCGATGTTGTAGATCTTGCCGCTGGCGGCGCCATCTTTGTTGTCGATGATTTTCATCAGCGCATCGATACCGTCATCGATGTCGGTGAACGCGCGTTTCTGCGCGCCGCCATCGACCAGTGAGATGTTCTCGCCACGCACGATGTGGCCGAAGAACTGGGTCACCACGCGCGACGAACCTTCTTTTGGCGTGTGGATCGAATCGAGGCCGGCGCCGATCCAGTTGAACGGACGGAACAGCGTGAAGTTCAGGCCTTCCATGCCGTAGCCCCAGATCACGCGGTCCATCAGCTGCTTGGCGTTGGAGTAGATCCAGCGTGGCTTGTTGATCGGGCCGCAGATCAGTTCCGAGTTTTCCGGATCGAATTCGTCGTCATGGCACATGCCATACACTTCCGAGGTCGACGGGAACACCAGATGCTTGCCGTATTTGGCGGCCGAACGCACGATCGGCAGGTTGGCTTCGAAGTCCAGTTCGAACACGCGCAGCGGCTGCTTGACGTAGGTCGACGGGGTCGCAATGGCGACCAGCGGCAGGATCACATCGCACTTCTTGACGTGGTACTCGACCCATTCCTTGTTGATCGTGATGTCGCCTTCGAAGAAGTGCATACGCGATTTGTATTCCGGGTTTTCCAGCACGTCGGTGATGCGGTCGGTGCTCATGTCCATGCCATAGACGTGCCAGTCGGTCGTTTCCAGGATGCGCTTCGACAGGTGGTGGCCAATGAAGCCATTGACGCCGAGGATGAGGACTTTTTTCATGTGATCTTCTCTATGTGATGTTCAGGTGCCGCTGGCGGCTGCGGCCAGGCGGGTGTGCAACTGCTCGGCCGTGATGCTGTCGCCGTCGGCCGTCAAGGCGGAAATCGTCAGTATGCGGCCATCGCCGCATACGCCAAAGATGCAATTATCCACTACTGCCAACCCCGGTGGCAAACTTGTGTTGGCAACATTGTCAATTTGTTTATGGAGGCGGGCGCGCTCGATGACGTAGCGTACGCCACCAATATCGGTGAAGGCGCCCGGATACGGCGGCGCCACCGCACGGTGCAGATTGTAGACCTGCTGGGCTGGCTGGTTCCAGTCGATGCGGCCATCTTCCGGCTTGCGGCCACCGAAATAGCCACCTTTGCTGAGGTCGTTGGTCAGGCGCGGCGCCGTGCCGTCCAGCAGCGTCGGCAGCACGCGCCACAGCGCCTGTTCGGCCGCCACGGTGACTTTGCCGAACACTTCGAAGGCGGTATCGTCGGGCAGGATCGGCACTTCCATCTGCGACACGATGGCGCCGGCGTCCGGCTTGACCGTCATTTCATGCAGCGTCGCGCCGGTGACGTCGGCGCCGTGCAGCACGGCCCAGTTGACGGGCGCGCGGCCGCGGAATTCGGGCAGCAGCGAGCCGTGCATATTGTAGGCAGGCGCCACCGCCAGCAATTCGGCTGGCAACATGTTGCGGTAATAGAAGCTGAACATCAGGTCCGGCGCGGCCGCCTGCACCTGCGCCAGCAGTTCTGGCGACTTGGCGTCGGCCGGCGTGATGTAGGGAATCCCTTCAGTCTGGCACAGTGAAATCACCGATTCGAACCAGATGTTTTCGCTGGCGCTGTCTTCATGGGTGACCACCAGCGCGACATCGACGCCGCCCGCCAGCAGCACTTTCAGACAGCGCACGCCGACATTGTGGTAGCCGAATACGACGGCGCGCGGACGCTGCTCAATCAGCGCGCTCATCAGCGGCCCACCGATCGTTTTTCAACGTCGTCGGTCGTCAAAGGTTCATGGCCGGGGTGTTGCTGCAAGATGGTTTGCACCACATAGCGCGGGCGGGCCCGCACTTGCTGGAAGATGCGGCCCACATATTCGCCCAGCAGTCCAATCCCGAACAGGATCACGCCCATGAAGAAGAAGGCAATCGCGAACAGCGTGAACAGGCCCTCGGCTTCGGCGCCGAGGAACAGGCGCCGTACCAGCAGCACCAGCACCAGCAGCGCTGAGGCGATCGACATCAGCATGCCCAGCATCGAGAAGAATTGCAGCGGTTCCAGCGAGAAGCCGGTGACCAGATCGAAATTCAGGCGGATCAGGCTGTACAGCGAGTACTTCGATTCGCCAGCCGAGCGTTCTTCGTGCTCGACGATGATTTCGGTCGGCTTGCGCGCGAAGCGGTAGGCCAGCGCTGGGACGAAGGTGTTGACCTCGCCACATTGGTTGACCAGATCGATGACGTTACGGCCATAGGCGCGCAGCATATTGCCCTGGTCGGTGATCTTGATGTTGGTGATGCTCTCGCGCAGCGAGTTCATGGCCTTGGACGCATAGGTGCGCCAGGCCGAATCCTGACGCTTGCGGCGGATCGAGCCGACGTAGTCATAGCCTTCGCGCATCTTGGCGACCAGATGTTTGATTTCTTCCGGCGGATTTTGGAGATCGGCGTCCAGCGTCACCATGATTTCCCCACGCGACGCTTCAAAGCCGGCCAGAATCGCCATGTGCTGGCCGTAGTTACCGTTGAACAGCACCACGCGGGTGACGTCGGGACGCTGGCGGAACTGTTCGGCCAGAATCGAGACCGAATTATCGCGGCTGCCATCGTTGACGAAGACGATTTCGTAGGGGATGTGCAGCGCATCGAGCGCTGGATACAGGCGGTCGAACAGCGCTTGCAGGCCAGCCTGCTCGTTGTAGATGGGGATAACGACGGAAAGTTCAGGTTTCATCGGCAGGACGGTCATTTGATCAGGATCGCTTTCACAGCAGCAACAGCGCGCTCAACGTCGGCCTTGGTCATGGCGTAGAACATCGGCAGCGTCACGGTCAGGCGGCCGATTTTCTCGGACACGGGGAACATGCCTTCCTTGAAGCCGCGTTCGCGGTACATGGTGAACAGGTGGATCGGTGCGTAGTGGTAGCCGGTGCCGATCTTGTATTCGGCCATCTTGTGCATGAAGTCGGCACGCGTGCCGGGGCCGTGGTCGGGCAGGATGATCTGGAACAGGTGGTAATTGCTGGTGTCGAACGCTTGCACGGGCAGCTGGGCGCCGGACTGGGCTTCGAAATCGGCGCCAAAGCAGGCGTAGTAATGGCGCGCCAGCTCGCGCCGGTGGGCCGTGATGGCGTCGATATTGGCGAACTGGCCGAGGCCGATGGCGGCCATGATGTCGCTCATATTGTATTTGCCGCCGAGTACATCGACATCGATGCCGTCGACGCCGCTGCGGGTCACGCCCTGCAGCCGGTATTTTTCGGCCAGACGGGCTTCTTCTTCGTTATTCAGTACCAGGCAGCCGCCTTCGCCGGTGGTGATGTTCTTGTTGGCCTGGAAGCTGAACGAGACGAAGTCGCCGAACGAGCCGATGCGCTTGCCGTTCCATTCGGAACCGAAGGCCTGGGCCGCGTCTTCGACCACGCGCAGATTGTGTTTCTTGGCGATCGCGTACAGGCGTTCCATGTCGAGCGGCAGGCCGGACAGGTAGACCGGGATGATGGCCTTGGTGCGTGGCGTGATGGCGGCTTCGACTTTATCGAGGTCGAGGTTGCGGGTGATCGGGTCGATATCGGCGAACACCGGGGTGGCGCCGACTTCGATGATGACGTTGGCGGTGGCGACCCAGGAAATCGGGGTGGTGATGACTTCGTCGCCGGGGCCGATGCCGGCGATGCGCAGCGCGATCTCCATGGTGCAGGTGCCGGAGTTGAAGGTGCGCACTGGACGGCCGCCGAAGTAGGCGGACATCTGGGCTTCAAACGCCGCGACTTTCGGGCCGCTGGTGATCCAGCCGGAACGCAGGACTTCACCGACGGCGGCGATGGTGGCCTCGTCGATGGTGGGTTTGGAGAAGGGCAGGAATGGCAGGTCGGTGCTCATGGTGGATTCTCTTTATTCTGTTCGGGAACGGCTGATGGCCGCCCGTGGGCAGCGCTTATTTTAAATCGTTATCGGGGCGGCGCAGAAAAAATTACCCCAAACGCATATTCTAGGGTCAGACCTCAAAGCCGTTAAGTCAAGGTGCCGTAGCGTGCGCTTGCACCCCAAGACAAGACCTGGGGTCAGACCCGCCGGGTCTGACCCCGGTTTTTGGCCGTTGGGGGGAACTTAGCTACGGGCCAGCAAGGCGACGCCGACCAGGATGATGCCGATCGAGGCCAGCCGCTGCCAGCTCAGCACTTCACCGAAGAAGTACCAGGCGCCGACGGCCGCCACCACATAGCCAAGCGACAGCATCGGGTAGGCCACCGACACATCGACGCGCGACAGCGCAATGATCCACAGCACCACCGACAGCACATAGCAGGTCAGCCCGCCGATGATGGGCAGCTGGGTGGCGACCTTGAAACCGACGCTGATCAGGTTTTGCAGCGTCAGGTGGATTTCCCCGACATTGCGGGCACCCGCCTTGAGCAGTAGCTGGGCGATGGCGTTCAACAGCACGCCGGCAACGATAAAACTAAATGTGGCTAAATTCATGCAGGTTCCAGGGTGATGCGATTAAATATTGGCGACGACCACGCGGCGCGTGTCTTCGGCGATCACGCGCATCGGCAGGCCGCTGGCCTTGAATTTGGCGTAATCCTCGTTGTCCATGATCGCCACCGCCTTCACGCCGCGCTGGGTCTGCTCATTCCACTGCACTACAAAGCCGTCAAAGGTCGGGATCGACAGTTCCGGCTGCTGACGCAGGCCGAACGTGAATTCATCCCAGTAATCAACCAGAATCACGGTGCGGCGCAGGTAGAACGTTAGCGACTGTTCGTAGGTGCCAACCGAGTAGATCTTGGTATCCGGCCCCAGTTCAGCCGTGATGCGCGACACCATGGCCTTGCCAGCGCGCATTTTGCCGTACGGTTCAAAACCGGTCAGCACCATCTGCGTGGCCAGGAAACCGGCCAGCGCCATGGTCAGCACGGTGGCGTC
>JBGSBQ010000099.1:0-9525 GCA_041730475.1 Sphingomonadaceae bacterium | reverse complement strand
AAACTCTAAAGCTGCGCTCGTTCCATGCAATACTTCATCTTTTTGGTAGGGATGCCGCCGCCAAGGCTGCGGCCCATGCCGCCGAAACCGCGGCGGCCAGCGCCAAGGCCGAGACGCTGGCCTGCGTCGAAATCGGCAATTTCGTGTTGGCCGAAGCACGCCGCTTCGAGGCCAAACTGGAGCCGCTGTCGCTGGGCGACCGGCAGTCGCGCCATAACCTGCCGGGCACCGAAGTATCGAGCTATATCGTCTACATTCCGCCGCAAGGCAGCAAGGACGGCGCCGAAAAGAAAGCCAGTGAGCTGAAGGCGCTGGGTGTGAGTAACTACTTCATCATGTCCGATTCGCAAACCATGAAGTGGGCGATTTCTCTCGGAGTATTCAAGACCGAAGGCGCGGCCAACAACCTGATGGCGGCGCTGTTGAAGCAAGGTGTACGCAGCGCCCGCATGGCCCCGCGCATGAGCGGCAGCAAGCTGCTGGCGTTCCAGTTCCGCGAGGTGGATCCTGAGCTGAAGGGCAAGCTGGAACAGCTGCGCAGCGCCTTCCCCGATACCGAAGCGCGCAGCTGCAAATAATCAGCGCTGGATCACGATCGGTTTCAAACTCATCCCGGACGGCAGCCCCTGTGCTGCCTGCAGCGCTTCCTGCCGGCTCGGATACGGCCCGCTGAAGACCCGGAATACGCTGCCGCCCTGCGCCACTTCCAGCTCGCCCACGCCCTTAATGCGCGCCAGTCTGGCGCGCGCCGCTTCCGCATTCTCGGCACGCGAATAAGCTCCCAGCTGCAGGTAGTAGCCGCCCGGCACGGCCGCCGTCGACGCCGCTGCCGCACGCTCGCCCTGCATCAGCGTTTCCATATCCTGCGGCGCGCTGCTGGCCAGTGCCTTCGGTGCCAGCACCAGCGGTGGCGCCACCGACAGCGACGATGACTGCGCCAGCGCATTCGCCGCCGACAGTTCCTGCACCGGTTTCGCGGCCCGCGTTTGCAGGCGCGCCGGGGTAGTGGCCGAGACCCCGGCCCGCGTCGCCAGCATGCGGTCTATCTCGTCCGGCAAGATCCGCTCGATCTGCAGTTCATGGCTGCCCTTGCCCAGCAAGCCCAGTTTCAGCGCTGCCGTATACGACACGTCGATCGCCCGGCTCGCGTGGAAAGGGCCGCGATCATTGATGCGCACCACCACCTGCGCCCCGCTGACCAGATTGGTCAGCCGCGCATACGATGGAATCGGCAAAGTGGGATGGGCCGCCGTCATCTTGTACATGTCATACAGCTCACCCGACGAGGTGCGCTGGCCATGGAACTTCTTGCCGTACCAGCTACCGATGCCGATCTGCGTGTACGGGCGGGTATCGGTGATCGGCGTATAGGTTTTGCCGAATACGACATACGGCCGGTTCGAATACGGCAGCAGCGGGTCGTTGCGGACATCGGCGTCCGGCACCTGTTCCAGGTTCGCCGGCGGATTCTCGCCCGGCCCGTCGTCCTGGTAATAGCCGCCCCGGCCCGAGCCCGCAGCCGGCAGTGCTGGCGCCGCAGCGCGGCCGGCTTCCGGCTGGTTCCCCGGCCGCGCCGGAACTGGCTTGGGCGGATGCACCACCGCTGGCGCCGGCTCCAGCTTGGGCAGCGCGCCGCAAGCGGCCAGCAGCATGGCCAGCAGCAGCGGCAGCAGCGGTCGGTGCGCACGCACCCGCATCAGGTCTGCACCAGCTTGCGGTGGCGCTGGATCGACATCAGGATGCCGGCGCCCAGCCCCAGCGTCAGCAGCGCGGTGCCGCCATAGCTCATGAACGGCAGCGGCACCCCCACCACCGGCAGGATGCCACTGACCATGCCCATGTTGACGAAGGCGTAGGTAAAGTAAATCATCGTGACGGCACCGGCCAGCAGGCGCGTGAAGAAGCTCGGCGCACCACCGGCGATCATCAGGCCACGGCCAATCAGCAGCAGGTACAGCACCATCAACACCAGATTGCCGGCCAGCCCGAATTCCTCGGAAAACACGGCGAAAATAAAGTCCGTGGTGCGCTCCGGGATGAATTCCAGGTGGGCTTGGGTGCCATGGGTCCAGCCCTTGCCGGTAATGCCGCCGGAACCCACCGCGATGGTCGACTGAATGATGTGAAAGCCCTTACCCAGCGGGTCGGAAGTCGGATCGATCAGCGTCATCACGCGCTCGCGCTGGTAATCGTGCAGCACCGACCAGATCACCGGCAGACTGGCCGCACCCAGCACGAACAGCGCCGCCAGCGCTTTCCATGACAGGCCAGCCAGAAAGATCACACAGAAGCCGGCCGCCACCACCAGCAGCGCGGTACCGAGGTCGGGCTGCTTGGCGATCAGCGCCACCGGTATCGCCAGCAGCACCGCCGCCACGGCATACGAATGCCAGCGCAGGTGGCCGGCGCGCTGCTGGAAGAACCAGGCCAGCATCAGCGGCATCGCAATCTTCATGAACTCGGACGGCTGGATATCGATGCCGACATGCAGCCAGCGCCGCGCGCCCAGTTTGACGGTGCCGAACAAGGCCACCGCCACCAGCAAGCCAACTGCCACCACATACACCGGTACCGCAACCCGCATCATGGTCTGCGGCGAGATGTTGGCGACTACCCACATCACCAGGAAGGCCATACAGATATTGCGCAGCTGGTCTTCTACCTTGCCGGGAATGCCGATACCGGCCGAATACAGCGTGACCAGTCCGACCGACAGCAGCAGGCAAATAATCACCAGCAGCGGGCCGTCAAAGACCGTGAAATAGGGGCGAAGGCGGCGCCACAGGGAGCGCCTTTCGTTGATAGGCATGCGGCAGTCCTTATTGCTTCTTCTGCGGTGGGCGCGGTGCCGGCGCGGCCGGCTGGGCCGGTGCGGCAGGCGCCGGGGCCGGAGCCGGGGCGGCCGGCGCGCGTTTGGCTTCGGTGGCAACGGCGGCCGCTTCCTCGTCCAGCGGCTCTTCGACCGGCGCCAGAATCACGGCGTCTTCCTTCGGCACCTTGGTGGTTTCTTTTTCCGTCGGGCGTTTGCCCAGCAGGTAGTAATCGAGCGCCTTGCGGGCAATCGGCGCCGCCACTTCGGCGCCGAAACCGGCGTTTTCGACCACCATCGCGATCACGATGCGCGGCTTGTCGGCTGGCGCAAACACGGTGAACAGCGAGTTGTCGCGCAGGCGCTCGGCCAGCGCCGCCTTGTTGTACTTCTCGTTGGCCTTGATCGCCACCACCTGCGCGGTACCAGTCTTGCCGCCCGAGGTATAGCCAGCATTGGCGAAGGCGCGGAACGCAGTGCCGCCAGCCTCGCTGGTCACGCCCACCATGGCATCCTTGATGATGTTGATGTTTTCCTGTTTCAGCGGGATGCGGTAGCTTTCGGTCGGCACCGTCAGCTTGCGGGCACGCGTGACGCCGTCCTCAATAATCTTCACCAGGTGCGGCTTCATCACCACGCCGTCATTGGCCAGATTCGCCATGGCGTGGGCGATCTGCAGCGGCGTGTAGGCGTTGTAGCCGGAACCGTTGCTGACCGAGATAGTGTCGCCGCCCACCCACTTCTGCGCTGCCGCGCCTTTGAAGCGGGCCCGCTTCCATTCCTTGGACGGCAGCACCCCGATCTTTTCGTTATCGAGGTCGATGCCAGTCTGCGAGCCAAAGCCGAACGGCTTCATGAAATCGTGGATCGCATCAATCCCCATGTCATTACCCAGCACATAGTAGTAGGTATTGCAGGACACGATGATGGAGCGGCGCAGGTCGACCGGTCCGTGACCGCCCACCTTGTCGTCGCGGAACTTGTGGCCACCAAGGTTGAAGTAGCCCGGATCGGCATACACCTGTCCGGCGCTGCGCTTGCCCAGCTCCAGTGCCGCCAGCGCCATGAAGGGCTTGAAGGTGGAACCGGGCGCATAGGTGCCGGACAGCGGCCGGTTCACCATCGGCCGGTCGAGCGAGGTATTCAGTTCGTTCCAGCTTTGCGCGTCGATGCCGTCGACGAACAGGTTAGGGTCGTAACCGGGCCGCGATACGTAGGCCAGGATGTCGCCAGTGGCCGGTTCGATCGCGACCAGCGCGCCGCGCCATTCGCCGAACGCTTCCTCGACCACTTTTTGCAGTTCGATGTCGATCGACAGGATCAGGTTATGACCCGGTGCGGCCGGAGTGCGCGACAAGGTGCGGATGGCGCGCCCGCCGGCCGACACTTCCACTTCCTCGTAACCGGTGGTGCCGTGCAGCTGGCGCTCGTAGCTTTTCTCCAGCCCTTCCTTACCGATATGGTCGGTGCCGTTGTAGTTGGCGGCATCGTCGGTGTCTTCGATCGCGCGCGCTTCGGCCTGATTGATACGACCGATGAAACCGATCACGTGCGACGCGGTTTCACCCAGCGGGTACTGGCGGAACAGGCGCGCCTGAATCTCGACACCGGGGAAGCGGAAACGGTTGGCGGAAAAGCGCGCCACTTCCTCATCCGTCAAACGGGTGCGCAGCGGTACGCTGGTGAAGGTCTTCGATTCTTCCAGCAGCTTCTTGAAACGCTTGCGGTCCTTGGTTTCGATCAGCACCAGCTTGGACAGCTCGTCGATGGTCTCGTCCAGTGTCAGACGCAGCTTGGACGGCGTCACTTCCAGCGTGTAGGCCGAGTAATTGCGTGCCAGTACCACACCATTGCGGTCCAGGATCAGGCCACGATTCGGCGCGATCGGCACCACGGCGATGCGGTTTTCCTCGGCCTGCGCCGCGTAATCACTGTGCTTGATAATTTGCAGCCAGATGAAGCGCGCCAGCAGCAGGCCAAAGCACACAAACACCAGCCCGCCCAGCACCGTCAGGCGCATGCGGAACAGATGCAGTTCGCGTTCCGTATTCTTAATTTCAGTCATGGCGTTTCAGGTCAGATCGGGCGGGTATGATCGCGGTCAACCGTGCGCCGTTGTGGCGCCAGCAGCAACCAGGTCACGACCGGCCATAGCAGCACGGCCACCACACTCTCGACAAAATAGAACCAGCCGGGGAATTTGCCGGACACCAGGAAGCGCACCAGCATCTGCACCGACTGCGCCATCAGCAGCAGCGGGAACACGTGGGTGGCCTGGGTCCAGATCGGGAACCACAGCACCCGGCGGTGCAGCATGATGGCGAAATAGGACAGCAGCGTGTAGGCCAGCGCATTCTCGCCCAGCAGCGTGGCATCATGCACGTCCATCAGCAGGCCGAGGAAGAAGGCGGTACCAATGCCAACCTTGCGCGGCTGGTGCACGCCCCAGAATACCAGCACCAGCGCCACGAAATCGGGCACGCCGATGAAGTGCCCCCAAGGCAGCAAGTTGAGTAAAAAAGCGCACAGCAGGCTGAACGCGATGAACAGCGGGCTGACCGGCAGCAGGATGTAGTGGGGGCGATTCATCGGGCCGGTTCCTTCGGTTTGGCTGGCGCGGCCGCCGGCGGTGTAGCTGGGGTGGTGCCGAGCATGACGCCGGTGGCGGCCGGGGTCGCAGCCGGGGCAGCGGCCGCAGTTACGCCCGGCGCTGTACCCGGCGCTGCCGTCGTGGCAGCGCCGGCCGGTGCGCCCGCTGGCGCGGGATCCTTGACCGGCCCCATTTTATTCGAGTGTTTCTTCAGCGCGCGTACTTCCTCTTCCGGCGGCCGTGGCGGCAAGTCTGGGGTCGAGGTCAGGATCAGCAACTGGGTATTATTGGAAATGCCGGCCAGCGGCTGGCATATGACGCCGCCGAAGGAACCACCGGCGCTGTTTTCCACCTGACTGACGCGGGCGACCGCCAGTCCGGCCGGATAAATGCCATCGAGGCCGGAGGTGACGACGATATCGCCCACCTGAATGTCGGCATTCGGCGCCGTAAAGCGCAGCTCCAGCGCGCCCGACTTGCCACGCCCGTAGGCCACGCTGCGCAGGCCATTGCGCAGCAACTGCACCGGAATCGCCTGCTCCTTGTCGGTCAGCAGCGTGACTTCCGACGTGAACGGAAACACCCGCGTCACCTGTCCCACCACACCGAGGTTATCGATCACGGGCAGGCCCAGTGCCACGCCCTGACGGGTACCTTTATCGAGCACGATCTTGCGGCTGTTGACGTCACGCGTGTCGTACAGCACCTCGGCCAGCATCGATTTCACCGGCAGCCGTTCGCGCGCATCCATCAGGCGGCGCAGCTGGGCGTTTTCCATGCTTTGAAGTTGGGCTTGTTGCAGCGCCTGTGCACCGGCGATTTGCTGGCGTTTCAGTTCCAGCACCTGCTTTTCCAGTACTGACAGGCTGGAGAAATAATCCCCGACGCCGTAGATGGCATCGCGCGGCAGCAAGGCTACTTTTTGCAGCGGCGACAGCACGGCGCCAGTGTAGTAGCGCACGGTTTCAAGGGTGCGCATGCGCGCATCCACCAGCAACAGGGCGATCGAGATGCACGCAAACACCGTCATCTTGACCCGGGCCGAGGCGCCTTGCTTGAAAAGTGGCGGAGGACTGTATTCCATGACTTCCAATAATCTGGCGCATACCGCGCCACCGACGGACTATGAGACGAAACGGGCCGCCCGCCCCGGTGTCCGGGGTGCCGTCCCGAATTGCAACGGGGCCGCTGGTGGCGGCCCCGTGATGTCAGATCACTCGTAGGAGAAGATCGAGCCCAGCTGGTCCATCCGTTCCAGCGCCATGCCCGAACCGCGCACCACGCAGGTCAGCGGATCTTCCGCCACCAGCACCGGCAGGCCGGTTTCTTCCATCAGCAGACGGTCCAGATCGCGCAGCAGTGCGCCACCACCGGTCAGCATCATGCCTTTTTCGGCAATGTCGGCGCCCAGTTCCGGCGGCGTCTGTTCCAGCGCGTTCTTGACGGCCGAGACGATGTTGTTCAGCGGGTCAGTCAGCGCTTCCAGGATTTCGTTCGACGAAATCGTGAACGAACGCGGGATGCCTTCCGACAGATTGCGGCCCTTGACTTCCATTTCCTTGACTTCGGAACCAGGGAAGGCCGAACCGATGGCTTTCTTGATCGCTTCTGCGGTCTGTTCGCCGATCAGCATGCCGTAGTTGCGGCGGATGTAGTTGACGATGGCTTCATCGAACTTGTCGCCGCCGACGCGCACCGAACCTTTGTAGACCATGCCGCCCAGCGAGATGATGCCCACTTCGGTGGTACCACCGCCGATGTCGACCACCATCGAGCCGGTCGCTTCCGACACTGGCAGGCCGGCACCGATCGCAGCCGCCATCGGTTCTTCGATCAGGTACACCTGCGAGGCACCGGCGCCGAGCGCCGATTCGCGGATCGCGCGGCGTTCGACCTGGGTCGAGCCGCATGGCACGCAGATGATGATGCGTGGCGATGGGCGGAAGAATTTCGAGTCGTGCACCATGCGGATGAACTGCTTCAGCATCTGTTCGGTGACGGTGAAGTCGGCGATCACGCCGTCTTTCATCGGGCGGATCGCCTCGATGTTGCCCGGTACCTTACCCAGCATCTGCTTGGCTTCTTTACCGACCGCCTGGATCGTCTTCTTGCCGTTCGGGCCGCCTTCCTGGCGGATCGCAACGACCGATGGCTCGTCCAGGACGATGCCCTGGCCGCGTACATAAATCAGGGTGTTGGCCGTGCCCAAGTCAATGGCCAGATCGGTGGAAATATACCTACGTAAAAAACCAAACATGAGTGTCCTGTGGCGCTTCTATAATGCGCGTAAGCCGTTATGAGGGAAATCCGAGCCAGCGCCGGCGGGGCGCTGCACTGTCAGTTCAGACGCGGCGGCAGCAATGATTCGGCGCCGTCAACGCATCAACCCGCCATTCTACCTTATAATTTGATTGGTATTTGCCGAAAATCCACCCAAAAGTGTGCCTCTTCAGGCTGTTAAATGAGCGGTAATCTGGCGCTTTTGACGGCAGGATGACGGTGATTTCAAGTTTTTTATCAAACTAACAATTAAACCTTGCGCGGCCCGTCCGCGCCATACGCCATGTCCCTGACCCTATCCGACGTAAAACGCATCGCCCACCTGGCCCAACTCGAGATGAGCGAGCAGCAATCCGCTACTGCGCTGGGCCAACTGAACGGCATTTTTGCGCTGGCCGAGCAGATGCAGGCAGTCGATACTGACGGCGTTGCACCGCTCAGCCACCCGCTGGCCGCCCACATGAATAACATCGCGCTGCGTCTGCGCGAGGACGTGGCCACCGAGCCGAATCGCCGCGACGCCTATCAGGCCGTGGCACCGAAGACTGAAGACGGCCTGTATCTGGTGCCGAAAGTGATCGAATAAGCTGCAACCATCCGTCGTCGTTCCCGCGCCGGCGGGAACCCATGCCGTCGCCGCTCAGCATGGGTCCCCGCTTGCGCCAGGACGACAAGCTGCCGACCGAATTGAATAGAAACGCCATGCATACCAAAACTATTAAAGAGCTGTCCGCCCTGCTGCAGAGCAAAGCGATTTCCGCCACCGAGCTGGCCACCCACTTCCTCGACCGCATCGAGCGCAGCGACCTGAATGCCTTCCTGCACGTCGACCGCGCGCTGACGCTGGCGCAGGCCGCCGAAGCGGACGCCCGCCTCGCCGCTGGTACCGCCACGCCGCTGACTGGCGTTCCGATCGCCCACAAGGACATCTTCGTCACGCGCGACTGGCGCTCCACCGCCGGCTCGAAAATGCTGGCCAATTACGTCAGCCCGTTCGACGCCACCGTGGTCGAAAAATTCCGTGCCGCCGGCATGGTCACGCTGGGCAAACTGAATTGCGACGAATTCGCAATGGGCTCGGCCAATGAAAACTCAGCCTTCGGCGCCGTCAAGAACCCGTGGGACAAGAACGCCGTGCCGGGCGGTTCGTCCGGTGGTTCGGCGGCCGCCGTGGCGGCGCGTCTGGCGCCGGGCGTGACCGGCACCGACACCGGCGGTTCGATCCGCCAGCCGGCCGCGTTCTGCGGCATCACCGGCATCAAGCCGACCTATGGCCGCGTATCGCGCTTCGGCATGATCGCCTTCGCCTCCTCGCTCGACCAGGGCGGCCCGATGGCACAAACGGCCGAAGACTGCGCGCTGCTGCTGAACGCCATGGCCGGCTTCGACGAACGCGATTCGACCAGCCTCACGCCGGAACAGGGCGGCATCGACGAAGACTACACGCGCGAACTGGCGCAGCCGCTGACCGGCCTGCGCTTCGGCGTGCCGAAAGAATACTTCGGCGAGGGCCTGTCGGCCGACGTCGAAACGGCGGTGCGGGCCGCACTGGCCAAGTATGTAGAACTGGGCGCCACGCTGGTCGACATTTCGCTGCCCAACACCGCGCTGTCGATTCCGGCCTACTACATGATTGCACCAGCCGAAGCGTCGTCCAATCTGTCGCGCTTTGACGGTGTACGCTACGGCCACCGCGCCGCCGACTACAAGGATCTGTCGGATATGTACCGCAAGACCCGTGCCGAAGGTTTTGGCGCCGAAGTCAAACGCCGCATCATGGTGGGTACCTATGTGCTGTGCCACGGCTACTACGACGCCTACTACCTGAAAGCACAGAAAATCCGCC
>JBGSBQ010000098.1:0-9537 GCA_041730475.1 Sphingomonadaceae bacterium | reverse complement strand
CGGTGGGGTTTGCCAGCTGATCGGCGCCTTAACTGAAGGGCATGATCGGCTGCCCTCACGTTTTTTAATCGCTGGTTCCGAGCTCGATGAAGCGCATCTTGAAGTTGCGGCCTTTGATGGCGCCGAAGTCGCCGCCCAGCGGGTTGCTCTTGCTGAGGCGGTCGAACGCGGTATAGGCCATGCGGCGGTCAATCGCAACGTAAGTCTGGAACTCGGTTACGTTGATCTTGCCGACCTGTTCTTTCGACAGGCCAGCGTCACCGGTCAAGGCACCCAGCACGTCGCCCGGACGCAGCTTGTCTTTCTTGCCGCCGCTGATGAGCAGCGTCATCATCGGTGCCGGTTCGGCCTGGGCGTATTCGTCCACTTGCAGTGCTTTCAGGTCGTTCCATTCGACCGGCGCACCCTGGTATTCTTCGATCAGCTTGACCCATTTCTTTTCGTTCGGCGCGCACAGCGACAGCGCCAGCCCATGCTCGTCGCCACGGCCGGTGCGGCCGACGCGGTGGATGTGGACTTCGGTGTCTTTCGAGACGTCGACGTTGATCACTGCCGCCAGATTGGCGATGTCGAGGCCGCGCGCGGCGACGTCGGTCGCTACCAGCACCGAGCAGCTGCGGTTGGAGAACAGGATCAGGATTTCGTCGCGTTCGCGCTGTTCCAGTTCGCCGTACAGCGCCAGTGCCGTGAAGCCCTGCGCGCGCAGATAGTCGGCCAGTTCGCGGCATTGCACCTTGGTGTTACAGAACGCCAGTGCCGATTCAGGCTGGAAGGCGTTCAGCAGCTTGGCGACCGCGCTGTTGCGCTGATCGAAGCCGATTTCATAGAAGCGCTGGTCGATCTTGCTGTTGTCATGCTGCGCTTCGACCGTGACTTCGATCGGATCGACCAGGAAGGCATCGGTGGCGCGCCGGATGTCGTCCGGGTAGGTGGCCGAAAACAGCAAGGTCTGGCGGCGTTTCGGGCAGGCGCTGACGATGCCGGCGATTTCGTCGTAGAAGCCCATGTCGGTCATGCGGTCGGCTTCGTCGAGTACCAGCGTTTCAACCTTGGACAGGTCCAGCGTGGCGCGTCCCAGGTGGTCGCGGATGCGGCCCGGGGTGCCGACCACAATGTGGGCGCCGTGTTCGAGCGAGGCGATTTGCGGACGCATCGGCGCACCGCCGGTCAGCACCAGCACCTTGACGTTGCCCAGCGCGCGCGCCAGACGGCGCAGTTCATTGGCGACCTGGTCGGCCAGCTCGCGGGTCGGGCACAGCACCAGTGCTTGCGTGGCGAACCAGGCTGGATTGAGCTTGTGCAGGATGCAGATGCCGAAGGCGGCGGTCTTGCCGCTGCCAGTCTTGGCTTGTGCGATCAGGTCGCGCCCCTCCAGCACCGCTGGCAGGCTTTGGGCCTGAATGGTCGTCATCTGGTGGTAACCCAGCGTGTCGAGGTTGGCGAGAAAGGCTTCGGTCAGCGGCAGGCTGGCGAACGAGGTTTCAGTGGTCATGGTGGCGTACCGGTAAAAGGATAAGGGATCAGGTCAGCGTGTCAGTTCGGCGCCCACACCGGCAAGCCGGTCAGGTCCAGGTTCTCGTCGCGCACCCACAGCGGCAGGCCGGAGGTGTCGGTCGGTTCCAGAAGCTCCAGCTGGACCTGTTTGAGGGGGGAACGCTTGGGACGCGGACCCGGCAAGCGTTTCGGCTCCGGTTCCATCGGCGCTGCCGGGCCAAAGCCGGGCAGGTCGAACGTCGCGTTGTCTTTTTTATCTCTCATTCTCAAACTTCACGCCTGCGGCGCGTTACAAAAATGCGCCGCTAAAAAACTAAAGCCCGGCTGCAGCAACCGGGCTCCTAAACAAGGGGCGAAGTGTAACACACTCGCCACCGCCGGTTCAACGGAAGCTGAGGGCGCCGGTCAGGTCGCCCGGTGGCGCCGCATGGTTGGCGGCGAAGGCCTCGTTACGCAGCTTCAGTCCGGCCAGCAGTGGCAGTTCGTGCAGGCGGGTGATGAAGCGCAGGATCGAGGTGGTGTCGTAGAAGCTGTGATCGACCTGGCCCTTTTTCGCATACGGCGAAATGACGATGGCCGGGATGCGCGAGCCTGGGCCCCAGCGGTCGCCCTTGGGTGGCGCCACGTGATCCCACCAGCCGCCGTTCTCATCGAAGGTGACGACCACCACCATGTCTTTCCACTGCGGTGATTTTTTCAGGTGCTCGATGACGTTGGTAATGTGCTGGTCGCCCGATTCGATGTCCGAGTAACCGGCGTGCAGGTTCAAATTCCCTTGCGGCTTGTAGAAGCTGACCGCTGGCAGTTTGCCGGCCACCACGTCGGCCAGGAATTTGTTCGAAATCGGGCTGTCACCCAGACCGCCATCGCGCAGGTGTGCGGCGCGCGCAGCGCTGCCGGGGGCGAACTGCTTGAAGTAGTTGAACGGCTGGTGGTGGTACTGGAAGTTCGGTTTCTCGCCGCCGGCCTTGTGGTCGATGGCGGCCTGCCAGGCACCGCCATACCACGCCCAGCTGACCGACTTGGCCGACAGCAGGTCGCCGATGGTCTCATAGGTTTGCGGTGGCAGCGTGCTGGCGTCGTCCGGATCGGCCAGCAGCGGGTCGCCACCGGCGGCCGGGCGGATGTAGCTGGGCTGGTAGGGCGGGGCCATGGTGTTGACCGCATAGCCATCGGGCGAGATGGCGCCGTCGTTGACGAAGGTCGGTTTGCCGTCCAGCGCCGACGGCGGGCAATCGGCCGCTGGCTGCAGGCGGAAGCCGGTCGGGCCATCTTCCAGTACCGCGATCTTCTTTTTGGCGGCGGTCGAGGCGGCGTGGAAGTATTCCGGCGTGCGCCCCGAGATCAGGAACTGGTGGTTCAGGTAGGAACCGCCGAAGGCTGCCATGAAGAAGTTGTCGCACAGCGTGAACTGTTCGGCGATCTGCCATAGGCCGAGATTGCGGCTGGTCTCGCCGTAATAGCCCATCACCATGCCGCCGGTATTGCCCCACGCGGCGAAGCCGTCGTTCTTGCCGCCGTTGATCTGCATCTGGTTGTGATAGAACAGGTGCCACAGGTCGCGCGTGATGACGGCTTCCGGCAGCGGCTTGCCTGCTGCATCGACCAGCTTGAAGGGCGCGTTCGGCAGGTCCTTGATCTGGTCTTCGTTGACCACGTATTTTTTGCCGGCGATGTCCTGCGGCGTTGGCACCATACCACCCCAGATTTTCGGCAGTACCGGCAGCACGGCGCCATTGCGGTCGCGTTGCGCGCTGGCGCTGGCCGGCACTGCCGACAGTGGTGCCTGGGTACCGGGGAAGTTGGCGAACAGGTTGTTAAAGCTGCGGTTTTCCAGATAGATCACCACCACGTTTTTTACATGGGCTTTCAGCTTGGCGTCCAGCGCGCCTTTGACGACCGGCTTGGCGCTGGCCGTCTCGGTCAGTGCGGGCAGTGTCGTCGCCAGTCCGGCCGCCGTGGCAGCCTGAAAAATGCGCCGGCGCGAAGGATTCGCTGGCAGGTCGGCCGCAGCTTGCTGCTGGGCGGTAGCTTGATCGGTATTCAGGTCCTTCACGCACATCTCCTTGGCGACAAATCGTGGTCTGCAAAGGGCGATTGTGACACTTTGTTGCCGGCCTGAAAAGTGGCAATCTCGGGCCGGCATTGCGCGGGCTCAGATAGTCGGCTTGGCAGAGGAGGTGGGTTCCAGCATCACCTTGAGGTCTGTAACGCTACGCTATACACTGATTATGATACGCTCGTTCAAGCACAAAGGCCTCGAGCTGTTCTTCAGGACTGGTAGTAGGGCCGGCATTGATCCTGGTCACGCGCCGAAGTTGCAGCGCTTACTGAGTAAGTTAAACGCGGCCCCCGTCGCAGAGATGATGGACGTGCCCGGAGCAAGGTTTCACCACCTTTCCGGGGTGCTCGCCCAGCATTGCGCGGTGAATGTCAGCGGTAATTGGCGCCTCACGTTCAAGTTTCAGCATGGTGACGCCTATATGGTTGATTATCAGGATTATCAGGATTATCACTGGAGGCTATGATGGACGATATAGTTAGAATGAGTAATCCATCTCATCCGGGATTGGCGTTGCGCGAAGATATACTTCCTGCGCTCGGGATGACGGTGTCGGAAGCAGCCAGGCAGTTAGGTGTAACACGGGCCACCCTGTCCAGAGTGTTGAACGGGAGGGCAGCGATTTCCCCAGTGATGGCAGTGCGACTTGAATTATGGCTGGGGAAGAACTCTGGTGGCCATGCTGAAGGTTGGCTTGCTGAGCAAGCTGCCTATGATTTGTGGCAGGTGCGCCAGAATGACGAGCCACGCGGCATCATCCCGCTGGAGCGGCGTGCCGCCTGAGTGCGCAGAAACGAAAAAGCCGTTGACTCTTTTTCAAGAAATCAACGGCTTACGTATTTGGTTGCGGGGACAGGATTTGAACCTGTGACCTTCGGGTTATGAGCCCGACGAGCTGCCAGACTGCTCCACCCCGCGTCTGAGGCCCGAATTATATACACCCTTGCTGTAATGTGCAAGGGCCTATTTTCAGATCGCGGCCAAGCGCCATAAAGAAGTCACTTCTGCCGCCCGTGCAGTGTGCAGCGGATCGCTGGCGTCGGCGGCGCGCGGGTGGATCGGTTTGATGTCCTGACGGTCGATCACGCGCAGGCCCGCTGCGGCGATCCATGCCAGCAAGTCTGCGCGCGGACGCAGGCCGAGGTGTTCGGCCAGATCCGACAGAATCAGCCAGCCTTCGCCACCGACTTCCAGGTGGGCCGCCAGTCCATTCAGATAGCCTTTCAGCATGCGGCTGTCCGGATCATAGACGGCATATTCGATCGGCGAGTTGGGCCGGGCCGGTACCCACGGCGGATTGCACACCACCAGCGGCGCGCGGCCGGGCGGGAACAGGTCGGTTTGCAGCAGTTCAACTTGCTTGTTCAGGTCCAGCAGTGCCAGATTCTCGCGTGCGCAGCTGAGCGCGCGCGGGTCCTGGTCGGTGGCCACCACGCGTTGCACGCCGCGCTGGGCCAGTACGGCCGACAGCACGCCGGTGCCGACGCCGATGTCAAACGCCAGTTGCTGCGCACCTTTTGGCAGCGGGGCCTGATTGACCAGCTCCACATATTCACCGCGTACCGGCGAGAATACGCCGTAGTGCGGGTGGATGCGGGTGCCCAGCGCCGGGATCTCGACCCCGGTGCGGCGCCATTCATGAGCGCCGATCACGCCCAGTAACTCGCGCATCGAGGCGATAAATGCGTCTTCGCCGCGGCCGTAGGCTTCGTTGCAGGCCAGCTTCACGTCCGGTGCGCGGCGCAGCGGGATGCTGTAATCCGCGTCGAACGGGATCAGCAGCATGGCCAGCGTGCGGGCCCGTTGCGACTGGGCCTGGCGGTGCAGGTGGAACGCTTCGGTCGGGGTGGCCGCGACCTTGGCTGGCTTGGCTTTTTTGGCCGGCTTGCCATGTTTATGGTCGGCGCGCCGTGCCAGCGCTTGCAGCAGCTGACGGGCATTCTGGAAATCGCCGCGCCACAGTAGCGCCGTGCCCTCGCAGGCCAGCCGGTAGGCGACATCGGCATTGGTCTGGTCGTTGGCGATGACGACGCGCTTGGGTGGCGCCATGCCGGCCTCGGAGCGCCAGCGGGCCGAGTGCGAGACACCGTTCTCCTCCCAGTGGATGTGCTGGACGGCGGCAGGCGAGGGAACGGGAGTGTGTGCGGGCATGTGGGGCAATCGACAGGAATAAAAAGGACAGCAAAAAAGACGGCGCCGCAGCCGGACTGCGGACAGTCGCGCGCTGCGGCGTGGTTGGTGCCCCTATTATACGTGGCGCGTGGCCGCTTCAGGCGGCGGCGCTGTCGCTGCTGTCGTCGCCTTCGTTGGTGGCCGGCGTCGGGGGCGGGCTGGTAATGCCGTTGTCGGCGCCGCTGTCGGCGGTCGCCGCATAGGCGTTGGCGGCCGACTTGGCCTTGCTGTCAGTATAGGTGTCGTTGCTCTTGTGATCGGTCAGGCTCAGCAATCGCAGTGACAGACTGCGCAGGGTATTGCGGTCGATAGCGCTGCCCTGGCTGTTGTCGCCACCGCCGCTGGTCAGCGTGCCGTGCAGGTCGTGGCCGATCAGCTTGAACAAGTCGCCCAGCGTGCCGGCGAAATCGATATTCGGGAATACCACGGCTGGCAGTTGGGCAGTGGTGCCGGCCTGGCTGCTGTTGCCGGTGGCGGCAGTGTCGTTGGCGGCGCTGGCGGCCGGAATATTGGTGTAGCTCGCGGCGCTGGACGGCAGGGCCGCTGCGCTAGCGCCGCTGCTCTGGGTCTGGCTGGCGCTGGCCTGCAGCTCGTAACTGTACTGGATTTCGACTTCAAAATCGAATTTGCGGCCGTCGGTGGTGGTGATGGTGCCCTTGCCGAGGAAGTGCGAACTGTCGTTCAGTTGCAGTGCGGTGGCGTCGGTGATGCTGCCGGCCCCCTCGCTGTGCTGGACCCCGACCGCGTAGCTGGACGAGACATCCAGACTGGCGGAATCAAAGCTGATGGTGGCGCCGTTGCCGGCGTCGCCGAACAGTTGCTGGGCGAAGCTGCCCAGCAGGTTCTGCGCGTAGTCGACGGTGCGGCTGCTGACCGCATCGACCCGTTTTTGCAGGTCGATGCCGCTGCTGGACAGCGAAATCGGGTTGTCGGTCACGCTGCCAGCCTGCCGCGTGACGGCGCTCTGGCGTGTCTTGCTGTCCGCCGGCGTGGTGCCTGCGGCGTAAGCTGACGCCGGCAAAGTACGGGCGCCGAGAGGAGAGAGGGTAGACATGGCAGTTTCCAATCGATAATACTTCTATAACGGCAGGCGCACCGAGAACTTGAGTAAGCTCGTTGAAAACGGGAGGCGCTTAGTGGTGATGGCTCCAGCTGCCATCGGTCGATTCCAGATAGGATTTGACGGCATCTTTCTGGCCGGTGGCATGGCGTTTAACTTCGCCGCACTGGCAAATGCCCTGATATGGCTGGATGTGCGAGCAGGCCGAGACCTTTTGCAGGAAAACCTGGACCGACTTGCCGCAATTGGTGCATTTGAAGGTGAGGGTGCGTGGTGCTTTTAACATGATGGGGCGGCGGCGAGTTGACGGAAGGGGGCGATTTTAGCATCCCGGCGTCACCCGTTCAGGCATACACGTCCAGTTTGGGCGGCACCAGCGGGGCGACGTCGTAGGCGCGGTTGAGGTTCTGGCTGGCGCTGGCGGCGGCCTGTTGCACGGCCAGCTCGGCGCGGGCCTGTTGTTCCAGCTGGCTGGCCTGGGCGGCGACGGCGCGGTCGGCGCCGGATGGTTCGGCCGGCGCCAGCGCGGCGGCCTGGATGGTGTGGGCGCGGGCGATGGTTTCTTCCGGCGTGCGCCCGGGCGCCGTATCGATCTGGACTTCGCCGCCAATCGCGTAATCGACCCCGTTCGGGCCGCGCTGATAGGTGTAGGCGGCGCCGGATACGGCCAGTCCGCCGGCAGCGGCGAGGTGGGCCTGTTCGTGCTGGCGTACCTCGGTGTCGCGGTTTTTCAGCTTGCTGATCAGCGTCAGTGCTTCCGGCGTCAGGTTGCTGGTGTCGCCGCGCTTGCCGGCGGTGCTGGTGCCGGCCGGCGTGGGCAACTCCAGCGCAGCCGTTCCCTGCGCCCGCGCGGGCGGCGTGTACGACGGGCTGGTGACGGCGCCGAGATTCATGGTGAGGGGCCCGGTGGAGGGACGATGCCTAAATCATAGCAAATTTGGCGCCCCGCCTTGGCGCTCTGCCTTTTATTCGACCGTGACGCTGCTCTTGCCGCCGGCCGAAGGCTGGACCAGAATTTTGGTGGAAATACGCTCGGTCATCTCCTGGACGTGTGAAATCACGCCGACCTTGCGGCCCATCGCTTGCAGGCCATCCAGGGCATCCATGGCCACCCGCAGCGTCTCGGCATCGAGACTGCCGAAGCCTTCGTCGATGAACAGTGATTCGACCCGGACCCGGTTCGACGACAGCGACGCCAGTCCCAGTGCCAGCGCCAGCGACACGAGGAAGGATTCGCCGCCGGACAGCGAGTGCACCGAGCGCATCTCGCCGCCCATGTCGAGATCGCGCACCAGCAGGCCCAGTGAGGGGTGGGCCGGATTGACGATGCGTTCCAGCTGGTAGCGCCGCGCCAGATGGTTCAGGTGGGCGTTGGCATAACCAAGCAGCACGTCCAGCGTGAATTGCTGGGCGTAGTTACGGAACTTCTTGCCGTCGGCGGAGCCGATCAGTTCACTCAGGCGCGCCCAGCGCTGTTCAATTGCTTCCTGCCGCTCGATCTCGACCAGCATGGCGTGCGCCTGCTGGCGCCGCGCGCTGTCCTGCGCCAGTGCCAGCTGAAGGGTGGCGCCATGATCGTGCGCGGTTTTGCGCTCGCCCAGCAGCTGATTCAGGGCGTTTGCCAGCAAGGCGACCGGGTCGGGTGCCGGCGCTGCGCTGGCATGGCCGCCGTCCGCACCGAGATCATTCGCCAAGTGATGCTTCCCATCGCCGTCCTGCGCGGCCTGCTCGTTGGCGTCTGCGCCAGTGGCGCGCAGGCCATCGGCAGCGGCGTCCCCGGAAGGCGGCAGAACGCTGCTGGCCGGGGCGCTGAGCTGATGCTGGTCATGCTGGCGCTGCCGCTCCTGTAATACGCTGCGGGCATCAGCCACGGCCCGCTCCAGCGCCTGCAGCGCGGCGCGTTCGGCGTCCAGTGTCGCTGGCGGCACGGCCAGCAGCTGATGCAGCTGCTCGAGATGGTCCAGTCCCGCCTCGGGCTGGCGCTGCTGGAATGCGGTCAGCCAGTCGGACAGCGCACTTTGCGCCTGCGCCAGCTCGGTGCGCAGTGCGCCCAGCCGGCTGACGGCCTGCGCCAGCGCTTCTTCCAGCCGCACGCGGCTCTGCGCCGCCAGTTGCGCCGCCTGCTGCTGTTGCTGGACGCGGGACTTGGCGCTGTCGATGGCATCCTGCAAATCCTGCTCGATGTCGGCCACTTCTTTGCCCGCCCATAGCTGCTCGCGTTGCTCCTGCATGGCCCGGATGGCCTGGTCGGCAGCGGCGAAGGCAGCGCGCGCAGCGCTGGCATCGGCGCCCGCCTTGGCCAGTGCTTCCTGCATTCCTTTCAGCTCGACTTCCAGCGTGGCGAGCAGATTCGTCCGCTGATCGACGGCGCTGCGCTGGGCCAGCCATTTCTGCGTTTCGGCCTGACGCGCCGCGCGGAACGCTGCCGGTGCGGCGCGCCATGCATCTTTCCAGTCATCGGATGGCATGTCGCCGTCGCTGAAGGCTGGGTCGAGATCGGCCAGCAGGCCACTCAGTTGCAGCGCGGTTTCGATGCGCTGTTCTTCCAGCGCCTTGAATTCGGCGTCCAGCTGGGCCAGCGCGGTGCGGCTGGCGGCACCCTGTGATGTCAACGCGGCGACGTCAGTGGCGGCGCGGTCGCAGTCAGCCTGCGCCTGATCGCGTGCCGCGATGGCGGTCCGCAGCGCCTGTTCCTGTTGCTGCAGCGCCTGCAACGCAGTCGCGGCGTTGGCCAGCTGGGCCTCGAACC
>JBGSBQ010000097.1:0-9734 GCA_041730475.1 Sphingomonadaceae bacterium | reverse complement strand
CGCCAGATGGCGCAGCACGGCATCCCCGGCCGCATGACCCAGTTCGTCATTGATGCGCTTGAAATGGTCGAGGTCCAGCAACAGCACGGCGGCCGTGCTGTCCAGTTCACGCTGCAGCCGGGCTTGTTCTTGATTCAGGCGCGTCATGAATTCGCGCCGGTTCGGCACCCCGGTCAGCGAATCCGTGGTGGCCAGCACCAGCAATTCCTCATTCATGCGCTTGCGTTCCGTGATGTCCAGCGTCGAGACGATGACAAAATCCAGGCTCTGGGTATGGCCCGGCATCACCAGCAGCGTCAGCTCGTTCTGGCGCGTCACGCCATCGAGGCGCTGGAAACTGCCTTCGCAGGCAAACAGATGCTGGCCGCGCGCCAGCGCCGCAATCGCCCGCGCAAAGCAAGGCATGGCGTCGGCATCAAAATTTTGCGCCAGCCCCAGCATCGACAGCGCCTTGTGCTGCGGATCGGCACCGACCTGCAGCAAGGCCGCCGCATTCACGTCGAGGATACGCACCAGCCCGGCCAGTCGCTGCAGCAGCGCGGGATGGGCCAGCAGATAACTGTCGAGCGCGCCATCGGGCGCCGGCGTCAACGTCGCCAGTGCGTCCCGTACGGCCGACCAGTCCTGCTCCCACAACGCCACCGGCGCGTTGTCATACAGGCTGCGGAAGCGGGCGTTGCCGGCGCGCAGCGCCTCGGCGGCCTGATCCTGCTCAATCGCAATCCCGGCCAGGTGCGCGGCCTGCTCGATCTGGGCGATATTGGCCAGACTGGGCCGGTTCGGCGTGCGGTGATAGATGGCAAACGTGCCCAGCACCTTGCCGGCCGCGCTGACGATGGGGTTCGACCAGCAGGCGCCCAGCCGCGCTTCCCGCGCCAGCTCCAGCACCGGGGCCCAGGCCGGGTCGGTATTGATGTCTTCGGTGATCACGCGGCGGCCGGTCAGTGCTGCCCGGCAGCACGAGCCCAGGCCGCTGCGCACCGCAATGCCGTGCACGGCTGCGTTATAAAACGCCGGCAAGCTGGGCGAGGCGCCATTCAACAAGTGCTCGCCGCTGCTATCGAGCAACAAGATGCTGCACAACATGGCGTCATTGCTGCCCTCCACGCCGCGCACCACCGCTTCCAGTATGGCCGGCAGCGGCGCGCCCGTGGCCAGCAATTCCAGCACATGGCGGCGGGTCTGTTCGCGTTGCTCGGTCTGGGTGCGCTCGGTGATATCACGGAACGACCATAGCCGGGCCTGTTCATTGCCCAACTGCATGCCCCGCGTGTATTGCTCCAGCACGCGCCCGTCTTTCAGATGCAGCAACTCGCGCCGTTCGCCGCGTAGCTCGCCCGGCGGCAGCAAGGGCCGTTGCAGCGGCTGCTGCAACTGCTCGGTCATATGGGCCAGCAGCGCCGTGCCATCGTCGCGCCATGCGGCCTGTTCCGGCACATTCCACAGCGTACGGAAGCGCCGGTTGGCGTTCAGTACCAGGCCCTTCATGTCATCCACCAGGATGCCGTCGATGGTCGAGTCCAGAATGCTGCGCAACATGGCCTGGCTGCGCTGGGCGCTGTCGGCCAGCACAATCAGTGCGGCCTGTCCCTGTTCCAGCTCGGCGGCCAGGCGCTGCGAACTGCCCAGCGCCGCGCCGACCCGCACGCGGCCGCGCGCCCGCCGCCCGGTCAGCGCCGCCAGCAACAGGCTCGACAGCACGCCCCCCACCGCAATCAAGCCCAGCTTGACCTCGTGCCCATGGCCATGGTCCGCCAGCGCGGACAGGCGCACCGTCCACAGATGGCCTGCCACGCGCAAGGGCTGCACGCTGCGGCGCTCGCTGCCCCGGCTGCCGGGCAGGCTGTCAAACATCAGCGTGGCCGGGGTCGCAACCGGCCCGTCATAGATTTCCACCTCGATCCGGCTAGCGCTGTCGCCGCCGATGCCAGCCATCAGGTCGGCGGTACGGAACGGCGCGTACACCCAGCCAACGATGGCGGCACGGCGCTGCTCCGGCGCGGCCACCAGCATGCCATGCCGATACACGGGCAACAGCATCAGGAAGCCGGTGCGGTCCGGCGCGTTCGGGTCTTGCCGTAGCTGCAATTTGCCACTGATGGCCGGCATGCCGGTATCGCGCGCCTGCTCCAGCGCGGCCCGCCGCACCGGCTCGGACAAGGCGTCAAAGCCAAACGCCAGCGGATTGCTGCCCTGAAAAGGTTCCAGATAGATGATGGGGGCATACCAGTCGCGCTCGCCGGGCGGATCGATGCGGTAGGCCGGATAACCATCGCGCCGCACCGTCGCCAAATGGCTGCTGCGCTCGTCCCGCCCGACCAGCTGCATATAGCCCACGCCCTGGATGCCGGGGAAATGCTGGTTCAGATGCTGGTTCGCCATGTAGGCGTGGAATTCGTCACGCTCGACCGAGACCGAGCTGTCAAACAGGCCCTGCACGCCATACAGCACTTGCTGGTAGGTCTGCAGGCGCTGGTCTATGCTGTGGACCAAGGCTTGCACGCGACTGTCGAAGTCGGCCTGCGCTTCTTGCTCTGCATCACTGCGCACACTGAACCACAATGCCGCCGTCAACGCCAGACCGGTTGCCAGCACGGCGCCCGCCAGCACGCCGGGCCGGGGCAGGAGATGGATCAGCCGGCCGCGTACCGGCCGGAGTGAATGCTCGGTCATCAATAGTCGTCGCTTCAGGTCAGAAACCGCTGCCAGCCATAGTACGTGAGCCCTTTGTCCTACGCAACGCCAAATTTTTAAAATGACAACATGGAAGCGGGACAAGGACACTGCCCCGGGCCAGGCCCGCCCCGGCTCAGCTGGTGCTGGCCTCGGTCCCGGCAAACTGGCGGTAACCGCGGGCGCGCAGGGCGCAGGCCGGGCAGGTGCCACAACCATAGCCCCAATCATGCAGCGCGCCACGTTCTCCGAGGTAACAAGTGTGCGTCTGGTCACGGATCAGGTCAACCAGCCCCTGCCCGCCCAGCTGCGCCGCCAGTTCCCAGGTCTGGCGCTTGTCGCGCCACATCAGCGGGGTTTCCAGCTTGAAGCGCTGGTCCATGCCCAGATTCAGCGCCACCTGCAATGCTTTCATGCTGTCGTCACGGCAATCCGGATAGCCGGAAAAATCCGTTTCGCACATGCCGCCGACCAGCACCGACAGGCCGCGCCGGTAGGCCACGGTGGCCGCCACCGTCATGAACAACAGGTTGCGCCCCGGAACAAAGGTGTTCGGCAGGCCATTCGCCTGCGTTTCGATGGCGATGTCATGCGTCATCGCGGTTTGCGAAATCTCGGAGATCAGGCCGAGGTCGATCATATGATCCTGGCCCAGACGCGCATCCCACTCTAGCTGCTGGGCGCGCAGTTGCGCCAGCACGGTGGGCCGCACCGTCAGTTCCACCGCGTGGCGCTGACCGTAATCGAAGCCGATGGTTTCGACCCGCGCATAATGATGCAGGGCCCAGGCCAGGCAGGTGGTGGAGTCTTGTCCACCGCTAAACAACACCAGGGCGGTATCGGTAGGGAGCATTCTGATTCTTCTTTTCAACGTTATGAGTACGACATCATCGCGGGCATTCCGGTAACATGGCGGCATGCGCCCGGCGGGACCACCCGCGGCGAACAGGAACAGGACCCCGAATTTTGGCACAAACCGCGATAAAAGTATCTGGACGTCTGGCGCTGGCCGTGGCTGGCGCGCTGGCGTCGGTCGCGGCCTGGGCCGACGCCCTGCCGTACGACGTCCGCATCAGCGCGCCGCGTGCGCTGGAACAGCTGCTGGAGCAGAATCTCGACCTGCTGCGCTTCCGCGGCAATCCGCGCATCGACCGCGAGCAGCTGCAACGGCTGGTGCGGGTGGCGCCGGAGCAGGTGCGCACGCTGGTGGCGACGGCCGGCTACTACTCGCCACAGGTCAGCGCCCGCCTCGACCTGGACGCCAGTCCGGCCCGCGTGCAGCTCAGTGTGGAACCGGGCGAACCGGTGCGCGTGGGCGAGCTGGAGCTGGTGCTGCAAGGCTTCAGCGCGCCCCCCGGCCAGCCGGCCGACCAGCAGTTCGACAGTGCCGCGCTGCGCGCCAGCTGGCGCTTGCCGGCCGGCGCCATCTTCCGTCAGGACGACTGGGAAGACGCCAAGCGCACGCTGCTGCGTCAGGTGGTGCAAACCCGCTACCCGCGCGCCCAGCTGATCGAGACCCAGGCCAGCGTCGATCCCGACACCCATATCGCGCTGCTGAAAGTGGTGCTCGACAGCGGCCCCGAACTGCGCTTCGGCGAGCTGCGCATCGAAGGCCTGAAACGCTATCCGGCTTCGGTGGTCAGCAACCTGAACCAGATCCACAGCGGCGACTACTACAGCGAGGCAGAACTGCAAGCCTATCAGGCCCGCCTGCAGGACACCGGCTACTTCGCCAGCGTGGAAGTCAGCGCCGACATGAGCGCCATCCTCAGTGAACAACTGGAAGCGGCCGACGCCCGCGCCAGCGGCACGCCGCTGCCGGCGCCCGCCGATATCAGCGCCATGGCGCCGCTGCCACTGCTGGTGCGGGTGGTCGAGAACAAGCGCAAGAACGTCAGCGCCGGTCTGGGTTTCTCGACCAACACCGGCAACCGCGCTTCGCTCACCTACGACGACCTGGCGGTACTGGGCCTGCGCATGAAAAGCGCGCTGACGCTGGAAACCAAGAAGCAGACCGCCCGCGCCGACTTCTACTTCCCGGTCACGCCGGATGGCTATAACGACAGCATCGACACCGCCTTTGAACGCAGCGACATCGCCGGGGAAGTCACCAGCGTGACCACCATCGCGGGCAAGCGCGCCTGGGGCCTGCCACAGCTGGAACGCAGCCTGACGCTGGAGTTCCTGAGCGAGACCAAGACCGTGGGCGGCCTCGCCGCCGGCAGCAGCAAATCGCTGCCGCTAACGTATGGCGTGACCTGGCGCCATCTGGACAGCCTGCTGTTCCCGACCAAGGGCTATGCCCTCAGCGCCCAGCTAGGCGGCGCGCTGCTGCCGCTGCTGACGGACGAAGCCTTCGTGCGCGGCTACACGCGCGGCGTGCTGTATCAGCCGCTCGGCAGCCATAGCAACCTGATACTGCGCGGTGAACTGGGCGCGCTGGCGTCGCGCAACAAGAGCGGGGTACCGGCCGTCTACCTGTTCCGCGCCGGGGGCGACCAGTCGGTGCGCGGCTACGCGTATCAGCAACTGGGCGTGCTGCAAGGGACTGCCATCACCGGCGGGCGTTATGAAGCCACCGCCAGCGCCGAATACCAATACTGGTTCCAGCCCAACTGGGGCGCGGCCGTGTTCTACGATGCCGGCAATGCCGCCGACACCTTGCAGGACCTGCATCCCAAATCCGGCTACGGTCTGGGCGCGCGCTGGAAAAGCCCGGTCGGCCCCATCAATATCGATGTCGCCTACGGCCACGCGGTCCAAAAATATCGGCTGCACTTCTCACTCGGGTTCACTTTCTGATGGCAACTCCCCAGCAACCCGCCGATCCCGCCAGCGCTGCCGTGACACCAGCGCCACGCCGACGCTGGCTGCGCCGCACGCTGGCCGGCCTTGGTATCAGCGTGGTGCTGCTGGGCGGCGCGGTCTGGCTGCTGGGACGCGAATCGACACTACAGCAACTGGTGCAACGGCTGGCCAATGCCAGCGGCGGCCAGATCAGCGTGTCCGGTGTCAGCGGCTCGCTGTACCACCGCATGCATATCACGCGGCTGGTGTATCGCAGTGAGGACAGCATCGTCACGGCCGACAACGTCGACATCAACTGGTCGCCGCTGCAATACTTTTCGGCGGGCCTGTCGATCAGCGAACTGCATGCGGCCAGCCTGACGCTGGAAAGCCTGAAACCGTCCGCCCCCCCCACTTTGCCCGCGACATTGGCCGCGCCATTCCGGCTGCTGCTGGCCGATGCACGGCTGGATCAACTGGCCATCATCGATCGCGTCGCGGGCAGTCGCCACGTGATCCAGCAGCTGCGCTTCAAGCTGTCCGGCGATGAACACAGCTGGCATCTGCAGAACGCCATGGCGGACACCGAGTTCGGCCACGTCAGCGCCGACGCCCCCGTCGGCGCCAACCGCCCGTTCAGCGTGCAGGGCAAGGCCAGCTTGCGGACCACCACGCCGCAAGCGGCACAACTGGCGCTGCAAGCCAGCGGCAACCTGTCGCTGCTGGCCCTGAGCGCCCATGGCAGCACCGGCAGCAGCGGCAACACCGGCAGCAGCGGCGCCAGCGCCGACGCCACGCTGCAACTGGCGCCGTTCGACGCCATCCCGCTGCGCAGCATCAACCTGTCCGGACGCGGCATCAATCCGGCCGGCTACCAGTCCGGCTGGCCGCAGGCCGATCTTAGCCTGACGCTGAGCGCCAGCATCGGCAAGGAACAACGCCTGAACGGCCAGCTCGCCGTCCAGAACCACGCCAAATTGGCGCCGCTCGACCAGCATGCTCTGCCACTACAAGGATTCAGTGCCCGCGTCGGCGGCACGCTGAAGGCCACCAGCCTCGATGCCGTCACGCTCGATCTAGGCAGTGCCGGCCGCTTCAGCGGCAGCGGCAGCATCGAACGCCAGGCCGCGGACGGCGGCGTCGATCAGGCCCGCCTGACGCTGCGCACCGAGCGCCTGAATCTGCAACCGCTGGTCAGCAGCCTGCACCCGACCAGCATCGCCGGCGACATCACCGTTGACAGCCGCGCCGGTACCCACACGCTGCGCGCCGCACTGGCGCAAAATGGCCTGCGGCTCGACCTGCACGCGACACTGGCCAAGGCCGTGCTGCAACTCCAGCAAGCGCGCCTGCAAGGCAAACAAGGCAGCATCAGTGCCAGCGGCCAGGCCAGCCTCGATGGCCAGCAAGCGTTCAAGGCCACGCTGCGCGCCGACCACTTCGATCCCGCCGCACTGGGCAAGTTCCCCAGCGCCGACCTGAATGCCGACCTGAATGCCAGCGGCCAGTTGCTGCCCGACTGGCGCGTGGCCACCGACTTCACGCTGAAACCCAGCAAACTGTCCGGCCAGCCGCTCAGCGGCAGCGGCAAACTGCAGGCCGACGCGCGCCACCTGAGCGGCGTTGAGGTGCGCGTCGCCATGGGCCAGAATAGCGCCGAATTGCGCGGCAATTTCGGCGCCCCCGGCGAACAACTGACGTGGAAACTGGATGCCCGCCAGCTTTCGACCCTCAGCAGCGATCTGCTGGGTGCCGTCAGCGCCAGCGGCATCATCAGCGGCAACATGACCGCGCCGCGCAGCAGCTTTGACGCCGATGCGCGCGGCCTCGGTTTGGCCTCGGCCCGCCATCCGGTGGCCGACAGCCTGCTGCACGCCAGCGGCAGCGTGTCACGCCCCGGCCCGGCCCAGGCGCCCGAACTAAAACTGAGCGGCAGCGTCCAGCGCCTCAACCCGCTGGCCTTCGGCCCCTACCCGGCCGGCACCGTCAACGCCGACTTCAGCGCCGACGCCAGACTGGCCGCTGACTGGCGCGCCGCCCTGACACTGGCGCTGCAGCCGTCCACGCTGTCCGGCCACGCGCTGACCGGACGCGTCAACCTGACGGCGGCGGCCGGTGGCCGCATCGAACGCAGCGACATCGATCTGCGCCTCGGCAGCAACAGCCTGCAAGCCAAGGGCGGCTTCGGCAGCCCCGCCCTGCGGCTCGACTGGAAGCTCGACGCGCCGCAACTGAGCCAGCTCGGTCCGCAATTCGGCGGCGTGCTGCATGCCGCCGGCGCCCTGTCCGGCAGCACCGACAAGCCGGCCATCACGCTGACCATGGACGGCAACCGCCTGCACCTGCCGGGCCAGCAGGAGATCCAGTCGATTCGCGGCAACGCCACGCTGGGCAGCACCGCCAGCCTGACCAGCGTGACCAGCGTGGCCACCCTCAGCAGCGGCGACATTCCCCTGCTCAGCGACATCGAGCTGAGCGGCTACGGCTCGCCCCGGCTGACGCTGAACAAACTACGCCTGCAAACCAGCGGCACCCGCAACGCCCACACGCTGCAAGCCAGCGCCAGCAACGCCGACTTTGATGCCACCCTCAAGCTGCGCGGCGGCTGGGCCAGCGACACCTGGAACGGCAGCATCGAGACCCTGCAAAACCGGGGCCGCTTCGCCTTCGCGCTGTCAGCGCCGGCGCCACTGCGTCTCGGCGCAGCGGCGGGCAGCGGCGTGGCCGGCCTGCTGCATCCGGAGCAGATCGCGCTCGGTGCCAGCGTGCTGCAACTGCCCGATGGCGCACTGCGCATCGAGCATCTCGACAAGAGCGCCGCCCTGTGGCGCAGCAAGGGCTCGGCCAGCGGCGTGCCCGCCAACTATCTGGCCCAGCTGTCCGACAACTGGCGCAGCAACGTGCGCAGTAGCATGACCTTGGGTGCGGCCTGGGCGCTGACCGTGCAGGCCGCCAGCAAGGGCATACCGCCCGCCGTCGACGGCATGCTGCACGTCTACCGCGAGCAGGGCGACCTGACCATCAGCGGCGCCGAGGTCCCACTGGCTCTGGGCCTGAGCACGCTCGATGCACGGGCCGATGTCAACGCCGGCAAGCTGCGGCTGCAACTGGCCGTCGACGGCAGCCGCGCTGGCCAGCTGCGGCTCGACGCCAGCTCCCAGTTGCGCGACGGCCGGCTGGCCGATGACAGCCCGCTGGCCCTGACCGCCAGCGCGAATATGGGCTCGCTGGCCTGGCTGGCACCGCTGAGCGGGCAATCCGGACTGGAACTGGACGGTACGCTGAAACTGGCGCTGAGCGGCAGCGGCACGCTGGGCGCGCCGCAACTGAATGGCGACATCAGCGGCGCCCAGCTGATGCTGAACTGGGCTGATCAGGGCGTCAAGCTGCGCAACGGCCAGCTGGCGGCGCGCCTGTCTGGCGACCAGCTGCAACTGCAAAAGCTGACCTTCGACGGCACCGAAGGCAAGGCCAGCGCCGATGGCTGGATCCGCTTCGCAAACGCCGAAACGACGCTGCAGCTAAAACTCACGGCCGACCAGCTCGAAGTGCTGGGGCGCCCCGACCGCACGCTGGTCGTCAGCGGCAGCACCACGCTGGTACGCGACAACAAGCACTTCCAGCTGGACGGCAAGCTGCGCGCCAACCGCGCCCTGATCGAACTGGCCGGGCAGGACACGCCGACGCTGAGCGACGACGTCGTCATCATCGGCCGCAACGCCGCCGCGGCCAAGGGCGCTCCCGGCATGCCGCTGAACATCGATCTGGAGGCCGACCTCGGCGACGCCTTCACACTGCGCGGCAAAGGCCTCGATGCGCAGCTGGCCGGCACGCTGCGTGTGCGGGTGCAGGAACGCCGGCCGCCGCGCGTCAACGGCAGCGTGCGGGTGGCCAGCGGCACCTATGCAGCCTATGGGCAAAAGCTAGAGATCGAGCGCGGCGTGATCAACTTCACCGGCGCCTACGACAACCCCGGCCTCAGCATCCTCGCCGTACGCAAGCGCCCCGAAGGCGAGCAGCTCAGCGAAACCAATGTCGAAGCGGGCGTGGAAGTACGCGGCACGGCGCTGGCGCCGGTCGCCAAGCTGGTCTCGACGCCAACCGTGTCCGACAGCGACAAGCTGGCCTGGCTGGTGCTCGGTCACGGCATCGACAACACGGCCGGCAACGAAATGGCGCTGCTCGGCACCGCCGCCGGCGCGCTGTTTGGCGGCGCCGGTCAGGGCAAGCTGGCCAGCACGCTGGGGGTCGACGAACTGGGTGTCGGCCAGGCG
>JBGSBQ010000096.1:0-9766 GCA_041730475.1 Sphingomonadaceae bacterium | reverse complement strand
ACCGAGACCACTGATCTGCAGCGGGGCAGCCGTAATCACGCCGCTGCCGCTGACGCTGCCTAACAAATAATTGCCGTGGGGGTCGTTCGACAACTGGCTGCCCGTAATCAGCAAGGACTTGCTGGCGCCGACGGTCTTGTCGGCAAAACTGACGCTGGTGGCGCCGACGATCACCGCATCGCCGTTGACCACACCGAGCAAGGAGAACTGCGGCGCGCTGGCCGTCGTCAGGCCATCATACGTCTTGCCGGCCACACTGACGCTGACATCGAGCGTGCGCGGTGTGATGGTCAGCTGCGCGCTGCTGCCGGTATAGCTCAGGTCGTAGACACTGGAATACAGGCCGCCGATGGCATGCGTGCCGACATTAAACGGTCCGGCAAACGCCAGCGTGCCCTGCACATTGGCCGGCATCGCGCTGACCAGCGTGCCGCCGAACGCAGCGCCGCTGCCATCGTAGACCTTGGTTACGCTGCTGCCGCCGCTGACGGTCAGCGTCGCCGGGGTCAGGAAATCGCGCAGCAGCGGGATGGTGTAGCCGTCATAGATGCGCCAGACGCTACTGCTATCGGCCGCGCCCTGAACGCTGATGTCGAAACCGCTGAAGCTGTCGATGCTACGGGTCGCGACCGCGCTCAGCGGCGTGCCCCGGCCACCGCTGCTATAACCGGCCGTGTCACCGTTGAAATACCCGTGCACCAGCGTGCCGCCCTCCTGCGCGCCGACCATGCCGTACACACCGTCGCCAAAGGCACTGCCATCCACACTGCCGCTGCTGAAGCTGTTTTGTACCGTCCCGCTATTCAAATCCCCCAGCAGGCCGCCCATATTGCTGTGCGAATAATTGTAGTCGTCCGTATTGCCGCTGACATGGCCAGACGCGTACACATTGGCCATGCTGCCCCCGGCGGCATTGCGACCGGCCAGACCGCCAACATTGCGGCCACCGTTGACGTTGCCCGTCGCATAGGCCACGCTGATGCTGCCGCCATTGTTGTCACCGACCAGTCCACCGATGATTTCGCCACTGGCCGTGACGTTGCCGGTGGCATATGAATGGTCGATAGCAGCGCTGCCGTTGGCGTTGGTCTGATTGCTGCCGACCAAACCGCCCGTGTAGCCATAGCCGCTGGAACTGACGCTGCTGGCCGACCCAGCATGGCTGATGCTGCCCAGATTGACCCCGACCAGGCCGCCGATGTTGGAGCCATTGGCGCCCGCATTGCCGGTCACGCTACCGCTGGAACTGACCGAGCTGACGGTGGCCAGATTGCGCCCGCTCATGCCGCCGACATCACTCACGCCCGTCACACTGGCATCGACCTGAACCTGCTCGACCAACCCGCCGGCGCTGGAATTGCCATACAGGGCGCCGACCCGGTTGCGCCCGCTGATCACGGCGCCGCTCAGCGTCAGATTCCGAATGGTGCCGGTAGCCAGCGTCGCGAACAGGCCGACATCGTCACTGCTGCTGCGGTTGATATGCAGCCCTTGTATGGCCAGATGATTACCATCAAACACCCCTGTATAGCTGCCACCAAGCGGATTGAAACCCTGGCTCCAGTGGGCAGTGCCGCTGGCATCGATATTATTTTGCAGCTGGTAGGCGGCCCACACCGGCAAGCTGCCGGCCCCCTGCAAACCAAACACGTCAGTGAGCAGATAAGGCGTGGACAGGCTGCCATCGCCGCCGGCCGCACGCAGGAAACTGCCGCCGATGACGGCAAAATCGTAGGCCTCGAAGGCCGGTAGCGCACCGAGCTGTGTCCAGTTACCGCCGGCCAGCATAAAGGTACCACCGACATTGACGCTGGCCGTCGCCCCCAGACTGGCCGGCGCGAACAGGCGCAGGCCGCCCGCTACCACCAGCGGCTGGCTGATCGCGATACTGCCGTCGCTATTGCCACTGTTGACCGACACCGACAGGCTGCCGGCATTGCCATTGCCGGTATGGATGCTGGCGACGTCAGCGGCGCTGATCGCCATCACCCCGACGCTGTCGCTGGATGCCCCGAGGTCGATATTATTCAGCGACTCCAGACTGACCGACGGCGCCTGCAAGGTCCCCTCGGCCAGGCTGACCTTGCCGGCAAACACATTGATACCACTGCCGGCGCTGACCGCACCGCTATTGGAAAAGCGCGCATTGCCGGACGGACTGGTCTGCAAACTGACGATACCGGGCACCGTCAGCGCCATCCCGCTGCCAATCGCGATGTCGCCACTGTAGGTTTGTAACAGCAGCCCCCCGCCCAGCGTGGCCGACAGGTCGAGTGCACCGGACACCGTGATGCCGCCGCCGTAATCGCTGTTGCTCAAGCCTATCTGCAGCAAGCCATTGCTGCCCACATTGATACCCTGCAGTTCGCTCTGGTTCAGGCCCAGCGTCGAGCCGCCATCGGTGGCGCCCTGTCCCAGCGCGATCTGCTGGGAGCTGGACGACGGCGCCAACCACACGCTGTGGCCAACCCCGGCGCCGGTGATGCTGCCGCCCAGCGTCATATTGTCAGCCGTCAACCGTATATCCCCAGCGCTAGAACTGAGCGCGCTGGCGCCGCTGGCGCTGATGCTGGCGCCGGCGCCGCTGGCCGCCAGCGTCAGGTTAGTGCCGCTGCCGAGCGTACCGCCGAGCAGGATGTTGCCACTGGCCGTGGTCAGGCTGGCGCTGCCGCCAGCGCTGACGCTGCCGCCCAGGCTCACATTGCCATTCAGTGCACTGGCGTTCAGATTACCCTGCACCGCCACGTTGCCGTTGATGGTGACGCCACCGTTCGCGCCCGTCACGCTGAGGTTGCCCGCCACGCTACTGTCCCCCAGATAGGCATGCACGGCCGTCAGGGTCACATTGCCGCCATTGGCGACCAAGGTGGCGCCGACTGGTGCGCTGGATTGGGTCAGCACGTTGCTGGCGTTATCGAGCGTGATGCTGCCGGCAGCGATCGCGCCCAGACTGGCCACGGTCAGGGCATCGACCGGGCTGGTGACCTGCACGATGCTGCCGCCGGCGTTCAGGTGCAGCGCCGCATGCGCGCCATCGACGGCCGCATTCAGGTAGATGTTGCTGGCCGCGTTCAGGGTCAGGCTTTGGTTCGAACTCCAGCTGATCGGGCTGACCACCTTGATGAAGCCGCTCCCCTGGTTCGGCCCCGCCGCCTGGTCGGTGAGCACCGTGACGTTGCTGGTGGCCAGCGTGGCCTGCAAGGTCGAGCTCAACAACAGCGAATCGGTGTGATTGCCCAGATCCATGAACACGCCGCTGACCGGTGCCAGCAGATTGGCCCCCTGCATGCCGGCCGCACTGGCCGCGTAGCTATCGCTGGCGATATAGACATCACTCGGGTCGAGCAACAGGGTGCCGTTGCGGCCCTGCGGCGCACGGGTATCGACGCTGCCCTGCAGGTCCAGATAATGCCCCGAGGTTTCAACCAGGCCACCGTCGCCGCCCTGCCCTCCGCCGCGGGCCGACAACGCGCCGTGTACCCGGGTCGCCCGATCGCTCCAGACGATGACCTTGCCGCCATTGCCGTGCTCGCTGGCGTCGGCGCGGATCACGGCCGCCGGCCCGACATAGCTTTGCTGCGCATTCGGCAGCGCCGGATTCTGGCCACGGTAATCGCCGCCCACCAGCACCGTGCCGCCGCCGCCCGCACCGCTGACATCGACCAGCGCATCGCCGGTCAGGCCGACCTGCTGGCCCAGCACCTCGACCCGGCCACCGCTGGCGCCGGCCGCCGTGTTGGTGGCGCTGGTGCGGCTGCCCGCTTCCAGCAAGGTGGTGCCGCTGGCCCTCAGGATGATCTGGCCGTTCTCGCCACGTACTGCGCTGTTGGCGTTCAGCGTGCCGCGCTGGTTGACCAGTGCGCCATAAATGCCGATCCGGCCACCCTGCGCCACCACCTGCCCCAGATTCAGCGCCGCGTCGGCCGGCGCCGATACCAGCACGCGCACCTCCGGGTTGGCGGAGTCGAGCAGTTGCACACTCTGTCCGGCCGCCAGCAGCACGTCGCCATTCGGCGCGTTGATCAGGCCGATATTTTCCACCGTCGGCGCAAGCAGGAACACCTGACCGCCGGCCGGCGTGCTGAGCGTGCCTTGGTTGCTGACCTTGCCAGCCACGGCTCCCGCACTGAAGTTATTCTTGCCCGCCAGAAAATCGGCATTCGACAGGCCCAGACTGGACGCCACCAGTCCCTGCACATCCACCCGTGCATCCTTGCCGAACAGCACGCCATTCGGATTGATCAGGAATACCTTGCCGTTCGATTGCAGGGCGCCGAGGATCTGGCTGGGGTCTTGCCCGGTGATGCGGTTCAGCACCTTGCTGTCACTGCTCTGCTGGATGAAGCGCGTGACCTCGTCGGCATTCACTGAAAAACTTTGCCAGTTGATGATGGTGTTGGGCGTGTTGGTGATCGAGAACAGCTTGCCCTGCTGGTTGAACGTGGCCTGCCCGGCCACCACCTGCGGCGCCAGCGGCGCGGCCATGGCCGAGCCGTAACAGGCGGCGACCAGTACCGCCAGCAATTTGCGCCGCAATTGCACGCCGCAATCGGCCGCAGCCTGGGTCGGAATGAAATAGTTGCGCTGCTTGACGTTCATGATCACTACCCTTCGGAAAACTGTCAGAAAGGAAATTGAAGTTTCCCTAAGTTTAGTCGCGTTTAATCGGCCCGGCTGACATTTTTGCGCCCGGCGTGGTTTTTTAGCGCGCGCTATTTGGTCTCGAAGGTGGTCACGCCATCCCAGTCGGCGCCGGGCGGATGACGACGGTAATAGCCGATCCGCTCGCGGTACAGCGCGTACAGGCCGCGCTGCGGGGACAGCGTGCTCAACTCGTCCAGCAGCGCCTCGGCCTGATCCCATTGTTGGGCCCGCACGGCCGCCAGCGCCTGCTGCCAGCGCTGCAGTTCGGCACGCTCGGCGGCGGGCAAATCCTTGTCCAGCACAATCGGCTCAAAGATCGCCACCGGCTCATTCTTGCCCTTGACCCGCACCAGATCCAGCTCGCGGTAAGCGAATTCCGGCGCCGCGGCGCGGGTCGCCTCGCCGACGCAGATTCCGACCCCATACACCTTGGTGATGCCCTCCAGCCGCGAGCCGAGATTGACGGCGTCGCCCATCACCGTATAGGCGCGGCGGATCTTCGACCCCATGTCGCCCACATGCATCAGGCCCGAGTTCAGACCGATGCCGATCTTCAGCGGTGGCCAGCCGCGCGCCACGAAATCATCATTCAGGCGATGCGCGCTGGCCTGCATCAGCAAGGCGGTGGCGACGGCGCGGCTGGCATGGTCGGCAAACGCCACCGGCGCGCCCCAGAACGCCATGACGGCGTCGCCGATGTACTTGTCGAGCGTGCCCCGATGGGCGTCGCGGATATCTTCCGACATCGCCGTCAGGTACAGATTGATGTACTCGCGCAACTGCTTCGGCGTCAGGCCTTCGGAGATCGTGGTGAAGCCGCGCACGTCGACAAACAGCACCGTCAGCTCGCGGCTTTCGCCGTCCATATTGTATTTGGCCGGGTCGGCCGCCATTTCGGCCACCAGCTCGGGCGCCACGTACTCGCCGAAACGCGACACCAGCGCCCGGCTCTGGCGCACCTCAAACAGATAGCCCCAGCCCAGATTGAACACGAACAGCACGCCGATCAGCAGCAGCGGCATGGCCATCTTCAGCACCCAGTCCTGCTGCGCATAGGCCCAATAGTTGAAGCCGAACACGGCCGCGCCGAGCGCGCTGGCCAGTGCGATTGCCGGCCAGGGCGCCAGCACCGCCAGCGCCAGCGCCAGCAGCAGGCCCACCACGCCCACCTGCAGCCCCTCGATACCATCGGCGAAATCGGGGCGCAGCTTGAAGCTGCCGTCGAGGATGGACTTGATCAGGTTGGCGTGCACCTCGACCCCGGGATATTCATTGTTGACCGGGGTCGAGCGCAAATCCTGCAAGCCCGGCGCCGTGGTGCCGACCAGAATGATGTGCCCGGCCAGCACTTCCTTCTTGACGCGGCCGGCCAGCACGTCGGACGCTGACACATAGGTGAAGGCGCCGCCATGCGGGCCGCCGCTGCCGCGGAACTCGATCACATTGGTCAGGTTTTCACCGACCGGTATCACCAGCGGACGCTTCTCGGTGCCGACGAACATCAGCAGCGATTCCAGCCCGCCATTCGCCTTCTCATTGGCACTGAGCTGGTCGACCGTCTTGCGGAATGACGGCGCCAGCGCACGTGCATTCAGCGCCACGGCGGCGGTGGCCAGCGACAGCGTCGGGTAATAGCCCTGATCGATCTTCATCATCATCGCCGAGCGCCGCAGGATGCCATCGGCGTCGTTGATGGCGGTGAAGATGCCGCCGGTGGCAGCGGCGTCCTGCAGGCGTTCCAGATTGGCCAGATAGCCGTTCGATTCGGTGGCCGGCACCTGCCGCCCGTTCAGCACCTCGGTGGTAAAGAAAGGGTTCGGCAAGCTGCCCTTGCGCTGGCCGTTGGCGATGTTATAGCCCAGCACCACCGGCTTGCCATCGAGCGCCTGCGCCAGCAGACCGTCGTAATCGAGCGCCTGTTTCATGCCCTCAACCTGGCTGCGGAAGCCCGGCACCGCCTTCAGCTCATGCGTCGCCAGCCATTCCAGCACGTCATAGCCGGAGGTATTGTCTTCTTCCGCGAACACCACGTCGAAGCCGGCCGCCTGCACTTCGTAGTGCTCGGTCAGCTGGCTGACCAGCTGGGCGACGATCTTGCGGTTCCAGGGAAAGTGGCCGATTTCGGCGATGCTTTTTTCATCGATGTCGACCATCACGATGCGCGGATCGAGCTGCGCCGGCGTCAGACGCATGCGCAGGCCGGCGAAGAAGGTATCCATGCGGTCGACCAGATCGACGCGCAGATCGCCCGACACCTGCAGCAGCGCCAGCGTAGTGAACGCCAGTCCCAGCAGCCAGCGGGCGCCGTATTTGCGCAAGGTCTTGCCCCAACTGGATGGACTCAGGCGCACAGGCACTCCCGCTGCAGGTCAGGGACGAAAGCCGGGGATCTTGGAGACATCGATGGCGTCGATCTGGCGCTCATCCATGTTCTTGTAGGCGAATTCCAGATAGATTTTGCTGCGGATGAAAATGTCGAACAGGTCCGGATCGATATGCCCGTTCAGCGAGAAATTGCCGAGGATGTGCAGCGATTCCGATAGCAGTTTGCCCTTTTTGTAGGGCCGGTCGCGCGCCGTCAGCGCCTCAAAGATATCGGCGATCGCCATCAGCCGTGCCTGCACCGACATCTGGTCCTTGGTCAGGCCGCGCGGATAGCCTTTGCCGTCCATCCGCTCATGGTGGCCACCCGCATATTCGGGCACGTTCTTCAGGTGCTTGGGCCATGGCAGCGCCTCCAGCATGCGGATCGTCACCGAGATATGGTTATTGATTTCCTTGCGCTCGGCGTCGGTCAGCGTGCCGAACTTGATGGTCAGGTTCATTACTTCCTCGTCGTTCAGGAAGTCGCGCTCGACGCCATCCGGGCCAACCCAGCGCCGCTTGGCAATCTGCCGCACCCGTTCCTGATCGTCCGGCTTCATGCCCTCGCCGCCGATATTCGCATGGCGGATGAAATCGCGTTCCGCGCGCAGCGTGGCCTGCAGCTGCGCCAGCTCGGCGTCGATCACCGCCAGATCGCTGGCCACCACGCCCTTCTGCTGCAGCAGCGCCACCTTGCGCTGCAGGGCTGCCACTTCGGCATCGCGCAGCAGCACCTCGAAACGGGTGTCGACCATGTGGATGCGGTCGAAGATGGTCTCCAGCTTGGTGGCCTTGTCGACCACGTGCACCGGCGTGGTGATCTTGCCGCAGTCGTGCAGCAGGCCGGCCAGCCACAGTTCCTTGCGGTCGGCATCGGTCATGCGGAACTGCGCCAGCGGGCCGCTCTCGGTGTTATGCACGGCCTCGGCCAGCATCATCGTCAGTTCCGGCACAAACTGGCAGTGGCGGCCGGTGTACGGCGATTTTTCATCGATGCCGATGTTGATCAGGTTGACCAGTGATTCCAGCAGTTCTTCCAGCTGGGCGATCAGGCGCTGGTTGGTGATGGCCACCCCGGCCTGCGCTGCCAGCGCCTCGATGAAGCGCTGGTCGGTCTGGGTGAAGGCGCGGATCGCGCCCGTGTCCGGGTCCTTGGCATTAATCAGCTGTAGCACGCCGACCAGTTCCCCCTCATGGTCGTTCATCGGCACCGTCAGGAACGATTGCGAATGGTAGCCATAATGCTGGTCGAACAGGCGCATGCCGGAGAAATTGAAGACGTCTGCCTGATACACATCCTCGATATTCACCGACAAGCCGAAGTTGGCGGCATACGCGGCGACCGAGGCCAGGTTCTTCTCGCCGGCGGCGTCGTACAGCGGCACGCTGGGAATGTTGATGGCGTCGCCGTGGGCCCCGCCCTGGTGGATCTTCAGCGTGTCGTTGACCGAAATATGGAAGTCCAGATGACGCTGGTCGTCGCTGGGCCGATACAGCGTGCCACCGTCTGCCGCCGTCATGTTCTTGGCCACCATCAGGATTTTTTCCAGCAGCGTGTCGGTGTCATGCCGGCTGCCCAGCTCGACACTCAGTTCGGTCAGCTGGTCCAGGCGTAGAGCAACTTGCGTTTGGTTTAACTCGTGCATGGCGATCTTGGGACGAAGGGGTGATGCCGTTCAGTTAAAGTGCCGTAGCGTGTGCTTGCCCCCCAGTGCCAAACCTGGGGTCAGACCCGCCGGGACTCGGCGTCCCCGTCTGACCCCGGCTCCGCGTCGGTGGGGTTGGCCAGCCGATCGGCGCCTTCGCGGAACAGCATGAGGGACGAAGGGAAGCGCTATTCTTGCGCCAAGTCAATACGCGGCGCGGATAGTGTGCAGTGTAGCTCTAGCGCAAGCCCCTGTACACCAAGAAATGCGGTGAACGGCAAAAACCGGTCCCTGCGCTGCCGATAGTGTCTGATTGTGGTCCCTGCCCCGGGGTCGATGACATAGTTTTTACGCCAGAGTGCACCAGAAACCGTAAAAAAAAGGCTATCATCGGCGCTAACAATAACGTCGGCACCCGCGACCACTGAGCGCCACGCGGGGCACGCGACCATTAGGGGCAAGGCATGAAATTCACATTTTGGGGGGTGCGTGGGTCAATTCCCTCCCCGGGACCGCGCACGGCGCGCTATGGCGGCAACACCACCTGTATCGAGGTGCGCAGCGACGATAATACCCTGATCGTCATTGACGGCGGCACCGGCATCTTCTCGCTGGCGCAGTCACTGCTGCTTAACCAGCCCGGCCCGGTGCAAGCGAATATCTTCATCACCCACAGCCACTGGGACCATATCCACGGCCTGCCGTTCTTCACGCCACTGTTCATCGCCGGTTCGCGCGTACGGCTGCATGGCGCGCTCGATGAAGTGACCGGCAATGGCATCGAACATGTGATGGGCGTGCAGCTGCAAAACAGCTACTTCCCGGTCAGCGAGACGCAGATGGACGCCACCATCGAATACCAGACGCTGGCCCTCGGCGAAACTATCCGGGTCAGCGATGCGCAGGTCAGCAATGTGCTGATGAACCATCCGGTCACCGATCTGGGCTACCGCATCGACTGCAATGGCAAGTCGCTGTTCTTCACCGGCGACCATGAGCCGCACTACAACATCCACCCGGCCGGCCATCCCGAGCATGCCACCTTCCAGCAGCGCATGCAGCAGGCCAGCGCCGCCATCGACGCGCTGGTGCAAGGGGTCGATGCGCTGATC
>JBGSBQ010000095.1:0-9774 GCA_041730475.1 Sphingomonadaceae bacterium | reverse complement strand
CTGATCGAAGCCGGCGTTCGGGAATAGCATCAGCAGGCGCGTGATCGAGGTCTGGATCATGTGGATGCTGGTCGATTCCAGCGGTTCCATGAAGCCGCCCGACAGGCCGATGGCAACCACGTTCTTGTTCCAGCCCTGCTTGCGCTTGCCGGTGGTGAACTTGATGTGGCGTGGGTCGCCCAGCTGGCGGCCATCGAGGTTGGCCAGCAGGATGCGTTCCGCTTCTTCACTGTCCATGAATTTGCTGCAGAACACGTGGCCATTGCCGGTGCGGTGTTGCAGCGGGATGCGCCATTGCCAGCCGGCGCTGTGGGCGGTGGAGCGCGTCATTGGTTGCAGCGCTCCGGCCGATTCGCATGGGACGGCGATGGCGCGGTCGCAAGGCAGCCAGTGGCTCCAGTCTTCGTAACCGGTTTTCAGTGCGCCTTCGATCAGCAGGCCGTGCATGCCGGAGCAATCGAGGAACAGGTCGCCCTCGATGACTTCACCGCTTTCCATGGTGATAGCACGGACAAAGCCGTTGTCCTCGCGCAGCTGGGTCGAAACGATTTTGCCTTCGGTGCGCTGCACGCCGTTCTTCTCGGCGCGGCCGCGCAGGTAACGTGCGTACAGGCCGGCGTCGAAGTGGAAAGCGTGGGCGATGTCGGCGAACGGCGAGTCGCCATGTTCGCGCGTGGCGCGCATGAATTTGCCCATGCGCGGCATCATGGTGTTGATCGAATACTGTTCCAGTTCTTCGGCGGCGCCGGCCTGATACATCTTGAGCCAGTACTGATAGAACTTGGCCAGCATCTGGTCGCGGCCGATGGTGCCGAAGCCGTGGATGTAGTTGCTGCCGACCTGGCCCCAGTTGCGGAATTCGATACCGAGCTTAAAGGTAGCCTGGGTCTCGCGCATGAATTCATCTTCATCGATGCCGATCATGTCGTTGAAGCCGCGGATCACCGGGATGGTCGCTTCGCCGACGCCGATGGTGGAGATCAGGTCCGATTCGATTAGCCGGATGCGATGCTGTCCCGGGATCAGTGCGGACAGCGCTGCCGCCGTCATCCAGCCCGCCGTGCCACCGCCGACGATGACGATGTTTTGTACTAAATTCATGTGAAGTCCTCTGTCTCTGCGTTGTCTCTGTATACGAACTACCTCCTGTCTGTGCAGGCTGTTACCATTTTAAAGGGGATTGCCGTGCTGTTTGTAGCCCGGCTACAAAAATGTGGGACAGGCCCAACACTCGGGCTCAAAAAAAACGGGGCCAGATTGGCCCCGTTGTTCAGTAAAAATGTCGTAGCGTGCAATTGCACCCAAGGCCAAAACCTGGGGTCAGACCCGCCGGGTCTGACCCCGGCTTCCTGCCGGTGGGGTTTGCCAGCCAATCTGCGCATTAACTGGACCGCATTAGGGCCAGTTCAGCCCCGTTGTGTTTCCCGTTGCAGGAAAAGCCGTCGCTCTCGCGCAAGCGGGAGCCTATACCTCGGGTGATCTGCAGCTCAGTATGGGTTCCCGCCTGCGCGGGAACGACGTGTTGGCGATTTGCGACGTTGTGTGTCCTCGCAGTGGCAGCTTATTTTTTCTCAGCGGCGGCAAACGCGGCGTTCTGCTGATCGAGCCAGGTTTTCAGTGGTGCGAAGTAGTCGAGCAGCGCGCCGCCGTCGATTTTCTCTTCACCCGAAATGGCTTTCAACGCTTCCGGCCATGGCTTGCTGGCGCCCAGTTCCAGCATCGCCTGCAGCTTGGCGCCGGCTTTCTGGTTGTCGTACACCGAGCAGCGGTGCAGCGGACCCGTATAACCCGCCTCGCGGCACAGCGCACGGTGGAACTGGAACTGCAGCATGTCGGCCAGGAAGTAGCGGGCATATGGCACATCGGCGGCCACGTGGTACTTGGCGCCCGCATCAAAGCCATTGCTGTCGATCGCTGCCGGGCGCTTCATGCCCATGTACTGCTCGCGCAGCTGCCACCACGATTTGTCGTAGTCGGCCGGCTTGGTCTTGCCCGAGTAGACGTCCCAGCGCCATTTGTCGACCGAGTAGGCGAACGGCAGGATAGCGACCTTGCTCAGGGCGCGTTCCAGCAGCTGGCCGATATCGGCGCCAGCTTCCGGTTCCTGCTCCATCAGGCCGACCTTCTTCAGGTATTCCGGCGTGATCGACAGCGCGATGGTGTCGCCGATGGCTTCGTGGAAGCCGTCGTTGGCGCCGCCGTGGAACAGGAAGGCCGGTTGCTTGCTGTAGGCCAGATCGTAGTAGATGTGGCCCAGCTCATGGTGGATCACGCTGAAGTCTTCAGCGGTCGGGGTGATGCACATCTTGATGCGCACATCTTCCTTCTCGTCGATGGTCCAGGCCGAGGCGTGGCACACCACATCGCGGTCGCGTGGCTTGGTCAGCAGCGAGCGTTCCCAGAAGCTGGCTGGCAGTTTCTGCATGCCGAGCGAGGTGTAGAAGCGTTCGGCGTACTGGGTCATCTGCTTGGCGTCGGTCTTGCGCTCTTCCAGTACCTTGGTCAGGTCAAAGCTGCTGGCGCCGGTGGCTGGCTTCAGGATCGGGTACAGATTGTTCCAGTTTTGCGACCACATATTGCCGAACAAATGCGACGGAATCGGGCCGCTGGCCGGGACCACGTCCGGGCCGTAGGTCTGGCGCAGCTTGTAGCGCGTGTAGGTGTGCAGCGAGTCATACAGCGGCTTGACCTGCTGCCACAGGCGTTCCATCTCGGCCGAAAAGGCTTCTGGTGGCATGTCGTACTGCGAGCGCCACATGGTGCCGGTATCGGCGAAGCCCATCTGCTTGGCGCCCTTGTTGGACAGCTCGACGTATTCGCTGTATTTCTGCTTGTACGACGGCGACTGAGCGTGCCAGCCCAGCCACATTTCTTTCAGCTTGGCTTCGTCGCGCGAGTTGGCCAGTACTTTTTCCATTTCGCCCAGCGCCATGCAGTTGCCCGTGGTGGGGCAGTATTTGGCTTTGCCGTAGGCGCCGTTCAGCGCCGCTTGCAGGCTGGCGTAGGATTCGCGCTCTTTGGGATCGGCGAAGACCAGCGTTTGCTGTAGCAGTTTCAGCTGGCGGGCTGATTCCGGTTTCAGTTTCAGGCCGTTGTAGCGGCGCGCGGCGATCGCGATTTCGCCCGAGGCGTTCAGGTAGCGCTCGGAGAAGAAGGAGGTGATGGCTTCGGTGTCGTCGGTGATGAAGTTGGAGCCGACCCAGGCGGCGCGGGCGCCTTCGGTATTTAGTTTGTACAGGCGGGCATCGGCGTCGGCCAGGAAGCGCTCGGCTTCAGCGACAGTCGGTTTGCCTGCGGGGGCGGCTTGCGCAGCGCTGGTAGCGCCGCTGATTGCGCTGATAGCCAGCAGCGCGCTTAGAATTTTTGATGACACTGGTAGTCTCCCGGTAAAAGTTCTGGCGATCGAATCGGGTTGATCCGATGGGACAGAATGATACACGGGGTGAAGGATGAATTTAACCCAAGGGCGTGGTAATGTTGCTAAGCTAAGGCGCAGATCGGCGGGCAAACCCCACAGGCGTAAAGCTGGGGTCAGACCCGCCGGGTCTGACCCCTGGGTTTGCTTCTGGGGTAAAAATCAGCGCAGCTGCACCTTGACGCTGCGGTTGGCCGCAGCGCTGGCTGGCAGCGTGGCCGTTAGCAGGCGGCGGGCGGCGTCCCAAGCGTAGGGCAGGGCCTGACCGTCAAGCGTCAGCGCGGCCGGCTTGGCGCCGACGTTGTGTACCGTCAGTTCGACGCTGCGCTGCGGCCGGGTGTACTGCTGGCCGGTTTCGCTGCGCAGTGCCAGTGTCAGGCTGCGTCCCTGCAGCTTGCTGCTGAAGTGCAGCAGCTCGTACTTGCCCTGCTCATAGGCCTGTGCCGTCTCGCCATCATCGTCATACAGCTTGCCGCTGCCAGCTTTGGCCGAGGCATCGTGGTAGTAATGCAGCTCGATGTTTTTGGTCGAGTAATCGCGCGTAGTCTGCACCACCTTGGCCAGCGGAATCAGCGCACCGGCCCGCACATACACCGGAATATGATCAGCGCTCAACGCTACGTTGACGCTGGCACCACCAGCATGCCGTGCATCGCTGTAAAAATCAAACCATGTACTGTGCTTGGGGAAGTACACCGCCTGCGTGGTGGCGCCAGCCTTCAGCACCGGCGTCACGAGGAAGTCCTTGCCCCACAAGTAGGTCGACGACATCGCGCGTGCCTGCGCATTGTCCGGCTCTTCGTACAGCATCGGCCGCATCAGCGGCAGGCCTTGCTGATTGTTGTCGAAGCCCAGCGTGTAGTTATACGGCAGCATGCGGTAGCGCAGGCGGATCGCCTCGCGCGCCAGTGCCTTGGTCTGGGCTTCGCGGTAGACCGGCTCCGGCGGCACTTCCTCCTGTGCGTGCGGGCGGAACACTGGCTGGAACACGCCATACTGCAGCCAGCGCGTGTACAGCTCATTATCCAGCACCGGATTGGCGAAGCCGCCCAGATCGGAATGCATATAGCCGACCCCCTGCATGCCCATCTGCAGCGAGATTTCCGGCTGCGATTGCAGTCCGCCCCAGCTGCGGCTGACATCTCCCGACCACGGGATGATGCCGTAGCGCTGCGAGCCCGAATAGCCGGCCCGCATCAGGATGAAGGGACGCTCGGTCGGGAAGTCCTGCTTGTAGCCATCGGCCACCAGCCCGGCCCATTGGTGGCCGTAGATGTTGTGGACCTGATCGGCGCTGCCGGTGGCGTGACGCATCGCGCTCGGATGCACTTCCGGTTCGCCCAGATCACCCCAGACGCCGGCCACTCCTTGTGCGTGCAGGCCTTTGTAAATATCCCACAACCAGCTCTTGCCGGCTTGACCGAAGATGTCTATCAGGCCGGTGTGACCGAAGTAGAAGTCGTAGGCCAGTGGCGCGCCACCCGCATCGGTGCCGAGGATTTTTTTATCGACCGCCTCCTGCCATCTGCTGGAGGTGTCAACGATGAAGGGTTCGGAGATCAGCACCGTCTTCACGCCTTTGGCCTTGAAGTCGGCGATCATGCCGGCCGGGTTGCTGTAGTTGTCCTTGTCGAAGGCTAGGTTGCCCATGGTGCCTTTGATCTCTTTGCCGAACCAGAACAGGTCGAACACGATGGCGTCCAGCGGGATGTCCTGCCGGATGAACTGGTCGACCGTCTCGCGCGCCTGCGCTTCGCTACGATAGCCGAAGCGCATCGCGAAGTTACCGAAGGCCCAGCGCGGCGGCAATGGCTGTTTGCCAGTCAGGCTGCTGTAGTTGGCGATCACGTCTTCCCAGCGGTCGCCGGCGATCACCTGATAGGTCTTGCGGCCACCGATGGTCTGGTAACTGAGACTGTTGTTTTTCTTGCTGTCGAAATCGAGGTAGCCGATCTGCGGATTATCGAAGTGTAGTGCGTAGCGTTTTGACGACAGTGCCAGCGGCATCGTGTAGTTCATCAGCTCCGAGTGGTCCTCGTAGCCATAGTGGGCCTTGTTATATAACGTGAAGCGGTGGCCGCGGCGGTTCATGCCGACCGCACGCGCACCGGCGCCGTACAGCGCTTCATCCGGCTCCAGCGCAAAGTCGATCGCTTCCAGCTCGCGCTCCTGACCCTGATTGATATCCTTGCTGCCGTCGGCGCCATCCTTGACCTTGGTGTAGCCCAGCTTCTCGGCCACCAGCGGCTTGCCTTTATACAGATAGGCGATGCGGAACGGTGCCTTGGTGATGCGCACCGTGATGCCACTGGTCGCGTACTCAATCTGATTGCCGCTGTCCTTCAGCGTGGTCTTGACCGCGCCTGGCGTCAGCACCACGGCGTGCGAGGCCGGGTCGAGCTGCTCGCCGTTCGGCACGAAGGTGGTCTCGACGATGCTGGCCGAGTAGGGCGTGATCAGGTAGCGGCCATCGCTGGTTTGTAGTTCTAGCTGATTGGAACGCTGGGTGGCGTGGTCGAATTTGCGGTCGGCGTTCTGCGCCTGTGCAGTGGCGCAGCTGGCGGCCAGTGCGCAAACGGCCAGCGCAATCTTGCTCAAGGAGGGAGTGGTCATGGGGACTATGGTAGTTTGTTGATGTCTCGTTGAAATACGAACGTGCTGTCGTTCTGTTATTTGACTACATTTGACTACATATTTCGGCCTGTGGATCGGCTGGAGCCCTTTATTTTACTATGAAGTGGTTTAGATTGACATGGTCAAGGGCGCGTGTTATTTTGCTACAAATTCACGCTTCAAGACCAGTCCGGCACTTAAGTCCGGACCTCAAATTCGGGGACACGATGCAATCTTCCACCAGCAAGCCCATACTGTCGTTCTGGCAGTTATGGAACATGAGCTTTGGTTTCTTCGGTATTCAATTCGGCTTCGCGCTGCAGAACGCCAATACCAGCCGTATCTTTTCCACGCTGGGCGCCAATCCGGATGACCTGGCGCTGTTCTGGCTGGCCGCGCCGGTGACCGGTTTGCTGGTCCAGCCCATCATCGGCTACCTGAGTGACAATACCTGGCACCCGTTCTGGGGCCGTCGCCGTCCCTTCTTCTTCATAGGCGCTGTACTGGCGTCGCTGGCACTGTTCCTGATGCCGAATTCCACCGCGCTGTGGATGGCCGTGGCCGTGCTGTGGATGATGGATGGCGCGATCAACGTCTCGATGGAACCGTTCCGCGCCTTCGTCGGCGACAAACTCGGGCCGTCGCAGCAGACTGCCGGTTTCGCGATGCAGACCTTCTTCATCGGCTGGGGCGCGGTGATTGCGTCGCTGCTGCCGACCATCTTTGCCGACTACCTCGGCGTCAGCAATGTGCCCGTCAACGGCGCCATTCCGGACACCGTGCGCTACTCGTTCTACAGCGGCGGCCTGATTTACCTGCTGGCCGTGCTGTGGACCGTGTTCAGCACCAAGGAAACGCCACCAGATGACATGGAAGCGTTCCGCGCCGAGCAGCGCAGCAGCAAGGGCATGGGCCATGCGCTGCGCGAAATCCTGAGTGGCTTCGGCAAGATGCCGAAGACCATGGTGCAACTGGCCTTCGTGCAGTTCTTTACGTGGATCGCGCTGTTCGCGATGTGGATCTACACCACTTCGGCGATCGCTGAAAATGTGTTCGGTACCGTCGATGCGCAGTCGGCTGCGTTCCAGGAGGCGGGCAATAAAGTCGGCGTGATGTTCGCCGTGTACAGCGGCGTGTCGGCGCTGGCCGCTTTCATTCTGCCGATCTTTGCGCGCCACACCAGCCGCAAGTTCGTGCACATGAGCTGCCTGCTGATCGGCGGCGTCAGCCTGATGAGCATTTATCTGGTCACCAATATCAACATGCTGTACCTGCCGATGATCGGCGTCGGTATTGCGTGGGCCAGCATCTTGACCATGCCGTATGCGATCCTGGCGGGTGCGCTGCCGGCCAAGCGCATGGGCTACTACATGGGCGTGTTCAACTTCTTCATCGTGATTCCGCAAATTGTCAGCGGACTGCTGCTCGGTTTCGTTACCAAGCACTTCTTCGCCGGTCACACCGTCAAGACTGTGATGCTTGGTGGCCTGTGCATGGTGATCGCCGGTGTGCTCACACTGATCGTCAAGGATAACGCGGCACCGGCCAAACATTGATGTAACATTGTTCGTGTGACAAGGGTTGCGCCGCTGCGGCGCAGCCCATCCTTTGTCCTTTGTCCACGCGGAGCGAACATGAGCATACAAACCAGAGCCACCACTTCCATTCCCGGCCAGCGTCCGGGCACTTCCGGCTTGCGCAAGAAGGTCAGCGTGTTCCAGCAGCCGGGCTATCTCGAGAATTTTGTGCAGAGCGTGTTCGACACGCTGGGCGACGGCGCCGGTCAGACGCTGGTGCTGGGCGGCGATGGCCGCTATCACAACCGCAGCGCGGTACAGACCATCCTGAAAATGGCGGCGGCGCATGGCTACGCCAAGGTGCTGGTCGGGCAGGGCGGCATCCTGTCGACGCCGGCCGCCAGCTGCGTGATCCGCAAGCATGCGGCGCTGGGTGGCATCATCCTGTCAGCCAGCCATAATCCCGGCGGCCCGGACGGCGACTTCGGCATCAAGTACAACATCAGCAATGGCGGCCCGGCACCCGAGAGCGTGACCGAGGCGATCTACCAGCACACCACCAGCATCACCCGCTACCGCATCAGCGACGCGGCCGATATCGACCTGCAGCAGCTGGGTGTCACGCAGATTGAAGCGATGCAGGTGGAAGTCATTGAGCCGGTGGCCGACTATGCGCAACTGATGCAGCAGCTGTTCGATTTCGACGCGATCCGCGCGCTGTTCGCGGGCGGCTTCCGGATGCGTTTCGACGGCATGCATGCGGTGTCCGGCCCGTACGCCAAGGCGATACTCGAAGGCTTGCTGGGCGCGCCGGCCGGCACCGTCATCAATGGCGTGCCGCTGGAAGATTTCGGCGGCCATCACCCCGATCCGAATCCGGTCAATGCGGCCGAGCTGATTGCGTTGATGGCGGCGCCCGATGCGCCCGATTTCGGCGCTGCCTCCGATGGCGATGGCGACCGCAATATGATCGTCGGCCGCCAGTTCGATGTCACGCCGTCCGACAGTCTGGCCATACTGGCCGCCAACGCAGGCGTGGCGCCCGGCTACCGCAAGGGACTGGCCGGCATCGCACGTTCGATGCCGACCTCGCGTGCGGCCGACCGGGTGGCGGAAGCGCTCGGCATTCCGTGTTTTGAAACGCCGACCGGCTGGAAGTTCTTCGGCAACCTGCTCGATGCGGGGCAGGTCACGCTGTGCGGCGAGGAGAGCTATGGCACCGGCTCCGACCATATTCGCGAAAAGGATGGCTTGTGGGCGGTGCTGTTCTGGCTCAACCTGCTGGCTGCCAGCGGCAAGTCAGTGCAGCAGATCGCGCACGAGCACTGGGCCCGTTTCGGCCGCAACTACTTTTCACGCCATGATTACGAAGGCATTGCCAAGGCTGGTGCCGACGAGTTGATGGCATCGCTGCGCATCAAGCTGACGACGCTGGCGGGCCAGAATCTGGGCAATTACGTGGTCGATTTTGCCGATGATTTTTCCTACACCGATCCGGTCGATGGTTCGGTGTCGCAGCAGCAGGGTATCCGCATCGTGATGACGGACGGTTCGCGCATCGTGTTCCGCCTGTCCGGCACCGGCACCGAGGGCGCCACGCTGCGCCTGTATCTGGAGCGTTATGAGGCCGACCCGCAGTTCCACCATTTACCCACCCAGCAAGCGCTGGGCGCCCTGATACTGATCGCCGAGCAGGTTGCCGGCATCGCCGGCTGGACCGGGCGCAGCCACCCTACAGTCACCACTTAACCCCACCACAGGACGGAACCGTATGAAACTGACTCCCCTTGCATTGTCTGCATCGCTGCTGTTTGGCGCTGCCGTGGCGACCACTCCCGCCACGGCAGCGCCGGGCGCGCGGCCATTCTTGTGGGATAACGCGACCGTCTATTTTTTGCTGACTGACCGTTTCAACAGCGCCAGCAAGGCCAACGACCTGGCCTATGGCCGCAAGGCCGATGCGGCACCGTTGCGCGGTTATATGGGCGGCGACCTCGCTGGCATCACGGCCAAGATCAAGGCCGGTTATTTCGATCAGCTGGGCGTGAATGTCATCTGGCTGACGCCACCGGTGGAGCAGATTCATGCCGGTACCGATGAAGGCACGGGCAAGTCGTATGGCTTCCATGGTTATTGGGCGCGCGACTTTACCAGTATCGAAGCCAATGTCGGCACTGAGCGCGATATGCGTCAACTGGTCGAGACGGCGCACGCGCACGGCATCCGGGT
>JBGSBQ010000094.1:0-9844 GCA_041730475.1 Sphingomonadaceae bacterium | reverse complement strand
GAAGAATTTATTGGTGTCCAGCGGCTTGCCGGGACCGACCATATTGTCCCACCAGCCGGTGCTTTTTGGTTTGCCTTGATACTCGCCGGCCACGTGGTGGGAAGCGTTGAGCGCGTGGCACACCAGTACCGCGTTCGATTGGTCGGCGTTCAGGGTGCCGTAGGTTTCGTACATCAGCATGTAGTCTTGCAGCTTGGCGCCGCTTTGCAGCGGCAGCGGTTCGGCAAAATGCATGGTTTGCGGCGAAACGTATCCGAGGGATGACATGAGTATTATCGGTTCATATTTTTTTGGGGCGGCCCCACGGGCCAGATAATCAATGCGGAACCGCGAGGGTGGGTTCCGCAGGCTTCAGGATTTGTGCGTCACATCGACTGCAGCTGCAGCACGGCGTCGGCGATCGCATTCGGCTCCATGGCCCGCATGATCTTGCGGGTCTGTGGCACGATGCGCGCCAGGTCACTGTTCAGGATCTCCTGCTTGACCGCCAGCAGCTGTGCCGGATGCATCGAGAACTCGCGCAGCCCCATGCCCAACAGCAAACGGGTCAGCTTGATGTCGCCCGCCATTTCGCCGCATACGGCAACGTCGATACCGGCCTTGTGACCCGCCGCAATCGTCATCGCGATCAATTGCAGCACGGCCGGGTGGAGCGGATTGTAAAGGTGTGCCACCTCATAATCAACCCGGTCGATGGCCAGCGTGTACTGGATCAGGTCATTGGTGCCGATCGACAGGAAGTCCATGCGCTTGACGAACATCGGCAGCGCCAGTGCGGCGGCCGGGATTTCGATCATGGCGCCGACGTCCACGTCGTCATCGAACTTCAGGTTCGCTTCGCGCAGTTCAGCCTTGGCTTGCGCCACCATGGCCAGCGACTGGTCGATTTCAAACGCGTGCGCCAGCATCGGGATCAGGATGCGCACCTTGCCAAACGCCGAGGCGCGCAGGATGGCGCGCAACTGGGTCAGGAAGATCTGCGGTTCGGCCAGGCAGTAGCGGATCGCGCGCAGGCCCAGCGCCGGATTCAGTGCCGTGTGCTCGGTCTGGTCGAGCGGCTTGTCGGCGCCGATGTCGAGGGTACGGATGGTGACCGGCCGCCCCTTCATCGCCACCACGGCTTTTTTGTACTGTTCGAACTGCTCGTCCTCGGACGGGATCTTGCTGTTGCGGCCCATGAACAGGAATTCGGAGCGGAACAGGCCGACGCCATTGGCGCCCGCCTCCATCGCGGCGGCGCAATCGTCAGGCAGCTCGATATTCGCCAGCAGCATGATCTCGGTGCCGTCCTTGGTGATGGCCGGGGTCTTTTTCAGCTTGTTCAGCTTCTTGCGGGCGCGCTGCATGGCAGCCTGGCGCTCGCGGTACTGCTCCAGCACCAGCGCGCTCGGATTGCAGATCACCACGCCGGCGTCGCCGTCGATGATGACCCAGTCATCCTGCTCGATCAGCGTCGACGCCTGCGACATGCCGACGGCAGCCGGAATATCCAGGCTACGCGCGACGATCGCCGTGTGCGAGTTCTGGCCACCGACGTCGGTAACGAAACCGATGAAGGAACGGTCACGGAACTGCAGCATGTCGGCTGGCGAAATGTCGTGGGCGACCACGATCATCTGGGCCTGGAAGCCATCGGCGTCGGCCACCACGGGCAGCTTCTGCTGGGTGCCCATCAAGACCTTCAGCACGCGCTCGGCGACTTGCTGAATATCGGCCTTGCGTTCGCGCAGATACGGATCTTCGATCTCGTCGAATTGCGCCGACAGTTCATCGATCTGGGTCAGCAGCGCCCATTCGGCGTTGTAGTGGCGGGCGCGGATGATGTCGAGCGGCGCTTCCGAAATCATCGGATCGGACAGGATCAGCGCATGCACGTCGATGAAGGCGCCCAACTCGGTCGGCGCGTCCTTGGGCAAGTCCAGCCACAGGTTTTGCAGCTCCTTGTGGACTTGGGCCAGCGCCTGCTGCAAACGCAGCACTTCGGCTTCCAGATGTTCTTCAGCCACCAGATAGTGTTTCACATCCAGTGCCGCCGGCGCGAGCAGGTGCGCGCGGCCGATCGCAATGCCGCGGGAGACAGGAATGCCGTGGAGCGTGAACGATGCCATGGGGGGACCTGTGGTGATACGGGAACGGCTGCGCTCCGCCGGCATTACTCGCCTTCGCCGAATTTATCGTTGACCAGCGCTGACAGCGCGGCAATGCACTCCTGCTCGTCGGCGCCATCGGCTTCCAGCGTCACCTTGGCACCCTTGCCGGCCGCCAGCATCATCACGCCCATGATGGACTTGGCATTGATGCGGCGTGCGTTGCGGGTCAGCCAGACGTCGCTTTGAAATTTTGCTGCCAGTTGGGTAAATTTGGCGGAAGCACGCGCATGCAATCCAAGCTTGTTGATAATCTCAAGTTCTTGTTGAATCATTTTTATGTTGTCTCAATCAGAAATGCGCACTGCAAAGACCGCCGCCACCGTGGGCCGCGGCCACTCAATCTGTCAGGCCGGTCCTACCCTGATCCGGTTATCCACCCGCACCGCGCCACTCTGGGCCCCGGCCAGCGCCATCTCGACCACCACGTCCAGCGTATCGCGCCGGTAGGTAATGGCCCGCAGCAGCATCGGCAGGCTGATGCCGGCGATGACTTCGACGCGGCCGGCGTCGGCCAGGCAATTGCAGCAATTGGCGGGGGTTCCACCTTTCACGTCCGTCATTACCAGCACGCCGTCGCCCGCGTCGAGACGCGTGATCGCAGCGGCAGCCAGCGCCTGGACTTCGCCCAGATCCTGGTCAGCGGTGACGTCGATCGCTTCCAGCCGTTCCGTCGGTCCACGAAACACATGGTTGCAGGCCGCGATAAAGGCCTGGCCAAGCGGCGCGTGGGTCATGAGCAGTATGCCAACCATATGATTAAACCGCCAGTGAGCGCGGCCGCTTTACAACGCGCTCCGCACAATTTAAGTGGAAAATAAGGCCAAATGCCGGGTTCATGCCGCCGCCACCGCCTGTTCGACCGCATCGATGAACATCGCGGCGACACCGAAACCGGTCTGCTGGGTGATCTCCTGGAAGCAGGTCGGGCTGGTCACGTTGACTTCGGTCAGGTAGTCGCCGATCACATCTAATCCTACCAGCAACAGGCCACGTGCCGCCAGTTGTGGTCCCAGTGTCTCGGCGATCAGGCGATCACGCTCGGTCAGCGGCTGTGCCACGCCGGTGCCGCCGGCAGCCAGATTGCCACGCACTTCGCCGACCTGCGGAATACGCGCCAGCGCGAACGGTACCGGTTTGCCGTTGATGACCAGAATGCGCTTGTCGCCCTTGACGATCTCGGGGATGTAACGCTGCGCCATGATGGTGCGGCGGCCATTGTCGGTCAGGGTTTCGATGATGGCACCGAGGTTCATGCCATCGGCAGTGACGCGGAACACGCCGGCGCCGCCCATGCCGTCCAGCGGCTTCAGGATCACGTCGCCGTGCTGGGCCTGAAACGCGCGCAGCCGCGCTTCACTGGAGGTGACCAGCGTCGGCGCGGTGAACTGGCTGAACTGGGCAATCGACAGCTTTTCATTGTGGTCGCGGATCGCCGACGGCTTGTTGAACACGCGTGCGCCCTGCTGCTCGGCCAGTTGCAGCAGATAGGTGCCGTAGATGTATTCCATGTCGAACGGCGGATCCTTGCGCTGGATTACGGCGTCGAACTCGGACAGGCGGGTTTCGTGGTGTGGCGCGGCGCGGTACCAGTCGTGCGCATCGCCGGTCAGCGTCAGCTGGGCCACGTTGGCGCTGACCACGCCGGAATCGAGCGCCATGTCATGCTGCTCAAAGGCGTACACGGTGTGGCCGCGCCGGGCAGCCTCCACCATCATGGCGTAAGTCGAATCCTTATAAGTCTTGAAGGTCGACAGCGGATCGGCGAGGAAAGCAATTTTCATGGGCGCATCCATTCGGGGTAATGCCTGATTTTAGCCGAGATTGGCCTCAGGCATCCGCGCGGCGGCCTCAATACACTTCCGGATTCGGATCGGTACGCTCCATTTCCAGCGATGCCGCCAGCAGCGCCAGCCGCGCCACCACGCCATACACATAGAAACGGTTCGGTGCCGCCGTGCCCGGTTTCGCCTTCAGATCGGGCACCGCATGCTGTTGGGCAAAGGCCAGCGGCACGTATTGCGAGCCCGGTGCATTCAGGTTCTGGTCGATGCCGCGCTCGGCGTGCACGCGGTAGAACCCGCCCACCACATAGCGGTCGATCATGTAGACCACCGGCTCGGCCACCGCTTCCTTGATGCTCTCGAAAGTCGGCACCCCTTCCTGGATGATGTAGTCGGTGACTTCCTTGCCATCCTTGATGACCGCCATCTTGTCGCGCTGGGCCTGCGTCAGGTCCTTGATTTCGCTGGAATCCTTGATGGTCAGAATGCTGGTGCCATAGGTGCCGGCATCCGGCTTGACGATGACAAACGGCTTCTGGTCCTTGATACCGTATTCCTTGTACTTCTTTTTGATCTTGGCCAGCAGCGCGTCGATGTTGCTGGCCAGGCAGTCATAGCCCTAGCCGGTGCGGAAATTCACCGCGCCGCATTTGGCGTGGAAGGGATTCAGCATCCACGGATCGACACCGATCAGCTTGCCGAACTTCTTGGCCACTTCATCGTAGGCGGCGAAATGATTGCTCTTGCGGCGCAGCGCCCAACCGGCGTGCAGCGGCGGCAGCAGGCTTTGCTCGTGGATGTTTTGCAGGATCTCGGGGATGCCGGCCGATAAATCGTTGTTCAGCAAAATCGTACACGGATCGAAATCCTTGAGGCCGACACGGCGCCCGTTGGCCGAGCGTACCAGCGGCTCGATGACCAGCATATTGCCATCCGGCAGGGCCAGCGGCGTCGGTTGCGTGATGTCCGGGGACAGCGAGCCGAGCCGCACATGCAGACCGGTCTGGCGGAAGATCTGCATCAGCCGTGCCACGTTTTCCAGGTACAGCGGATTATTTCGCGATTTGCTGTCGTTCTCCGGGATCAGCAGCAGGTTGCGCGCATCGGGACAATATTTGTCGATGGCCGCCATCGCTGCCTGCACCGACAGCGGCAGCATTTCCGTGGCCAGATAGTTGAAACCGCCCGGGAACAGATTGGTATCGACCGGCGCCAGCTTGTAGCCGGCATTGCGCATATCGACGGAACAGTAAAACGGCGGGGTATGCTCCTGCCACTCCAGCCGGAACCAGCGCTCAATAGCTGGCGTCGCAGCCAGGATTTTTTCTTCGAGATCGAGCAGCGGTCCGGTCAGGGCCGTGACGAGGTGGGGAACCATGATGACATCCTATGTTACCGAGCAGACAACCCAACTTGGGGCGAATTCGTCATTTTAAAGCCCAATCGGCCCGCCAAAGCAAAAAAGCGCCCCGCAGGGCGCTTTTTCGACCGATCCCCGCGCAGGCGGACCGGAAACTGCTCAACAATCAGGAATGGTAAGCGGATTCGCCATGGCTGGTGATGTCCAGACCTTCGCGTTCTTCTTCTTCCGGTACGCGCAGACCGATGACGATATCGACCAGTTTGTACGCAACCACGGACACCACAGCCGACCAGATCACGGTGGTGCCCACGGCAGTTGCCTGGGTGGTCACCTGACCAATGATCGAGTACGGATCAGCCGACATCTTGTTGGCCACGTAGTCGAAGATACCTTGACCGCCCAGCGATGGCGAAGCGAAGACGCCAGTCAGCAGTGCACCCAGGATACCGCCAACGCCGTGAACACCGAACACGTCCAGCGAGTCATCGGCGCCGATCAGGCGTTTCAGACCATTCACACCCCACAGGCAGACCACGCCAGCCAGCAGGCCGATCACCAGTGCCCCCATCGGACCGACGAAACCGCATGCAGGGGTAATCGCGACCAGACCAGCAACGGCACCCGAAGCAGCACCCAGCATCGAAGGTTTGCCCTTCATGACCCACTCACCCAGCAACCACGACATGGTGGCAGCAGCGGTAGCCAGCAGCGTGTTGACGAAGGCCAGCGCAGCCACGTCATTCGCTTCCAGTGCAGAACCGGCGTTGAAACCGAACCAGCCCACCCACAGCAGCGACGCACCGATCATGGTCATGGTCAGCGAGTGCGGTGCCATCGATTCACGGCCGTAGCCGACGCGTTTGCCAATCATGATGGCGCCGACCAGGCCAGCCACAGCGGCGTTGATGTGCACCACGGTACCACCGGCGAAGTCGAGCGCGCCTTTCTGGAACAGCCAGCCAGCTTTCGCGCCTTCGGTGGCAGCGGTGGCAGCATCTTTGATCGCATCTGGACCAGTCCAGAACCAGACCATGTGGGCCACTGGCAGGTAGGAGAAGGTGAACCAGATCACCACGAAGGCCAGCACGGCGCTGAACTTGGCGCGCTCGGCGAAGGCACCGATGATCAGGCCGCAGGTGATCGCAGCGAAGGTCGCCTGGAACACGACATAGACGAATTCAGGGATAACAACGCCCTTGCTGAACGTGGCAGCGACCGAGAACGTGGCCTTGGCCGGATCCCAGATGCCGTTCAGGAAGGCACGGTCAAACTTGCCGATGAAGGCATTGCCCTCAGTAAAGGCCAGCGAGTAACCGTAGACGCACCACAGCACAATGATCACCGAGAAGATGGTGAACACTTGCAGCAGGATCGACAGCATGTTTTTCGAACGAACCAGACCGCCGTAGAACAGGGCCAGGCCAGGAATCGACATCATGATCACGAGGATGGTGGCGACCATCATCCACGAGGTGTCACCCTTGTTGGGCGTCGGTGCTGGTGCGGCGGCCGCCTCGGCAGCCGGGGCTGCTGGTGCAGCGGCAGGTGCGGCGGCGGCTGGTGCCGACACTTCCGCAGCGGCAGCCGCCGGTGCGGAAGCCGCCGGTGCTGCGGCGGCGACCGGTGCGGAAGCAGCCGGCGCGGCTTCATCCGCAGCGTAGACCGGTGCGCTGTTCAGGGCAAACATGACGGCCACCCCAGCCAGCAACGTTGTTATCGTTTTCTTCATCAATTTTCCCCTTAAAGTGCTTCGTTGCCGGTTTCGCCGGTCCGGATGCGGATAACCTGTTCCAGGTTGTATACGAAGATTTTGCCGTCGCCGATTTTGCCGGTGCGGGCTGCGCCTTCGATGGCCTCGATTGCTTGCTCGACGATGGAATCGTCGACCGCCGCTTCAATCTTGGTCTTAGGCAGGAAGTCGACCACGTATTCCGCGCCGCGATACAGCTCGGTGTGACCTTTTTGGCGACCGAAGCCTTTGACTTCGGTCACGGTGATGCCTTGCACGTTGATGGCGGACAAGGCCTCTCGGACCTCGTCCAGCTTGAACGGCTTGATGATGGCGGTAATCATTTTCATACTGGCCTCGCTTAGAAGGTTTTGGAAATGGTCAGCACTGCGCCGGTTTTGGCCAGGTTTTTGCCGTTCGGACCCACATAAGCTTCGCTGTCAGCATAGATCGCGGCCAGTGCCACGGTGACGACGCCGAAATCCTTGGTGACGCCGATCTTGTAATCGCTGTAGCTGGCGGCGCCGTTGTTTTTGACGTTCTGGTGACCGGCGTGCAGGTTCAGCGTGTAGCCGTCGTAGATGTCCTGGTTAAACTGGGCATCCAGATAGCCGCTGTTCTTGCTGTTGGCGAAGCCGAACAGGTTCGTGGTCGAGTGCGAGTACTTGACCAGGAATGGGCCGGCCGACAGCTGGCCATACAGTTCGAAGGTATTCGCGCTTGGATGCAGGCCATTGGATGGATAGAAGTAATACAGGCCACCGACGTCATAGCTGACGTCCTTGGTGACTTCACCACGTTTACCAGCGTACAGATCCATTTCGACATCACCATCGCCGCCTGCGTCCTTGGTCCACTTAATGGTGGACAACCAGGTACCGGCATAGAAGCCGGTCGGATTATTGATGTAATCCGCGCCGCCCTGCACTGCAGGTTTCAGACGGGTTTGCGATACGCCGCGATAACGGTAGTCGCTGACAAAAGCGGCATTAAAGCTCACTTCATTGTCGGGTTTAGCTTCGGCAGCGGTTGGCGCGTCCTCAGCATAGGCGCTGCTGGCGCCCAGGGATGCGAATGCTAAGGTCAACGCTGCGGCAAGAGTGAGTTTCTTGGTAAGGCTATTCATGACGATTTCCCTTTAGGTTGAACTTAATTAGCAGTTGCGGTTTAAAATCTGGTTTGAGTCAGTGATTAGATGGCATTCCCTTACTCTTTAGCAGAATGCGTGCCAGCTAATGTTGTCCACTCGACAGCTGCAATTGCGACAGGAACCTAGCGCCGCCTAGGGGTAGTTCTGGCGAAAGTGAGAATCGCAGCGGCAACAGCGATATTTTTTACAACTTTCGCACCACATTAAAGCCGGGGCGCACCGCCATGGTGCGGCGCAACGGCGTCAACATCAAGGAATATTATGGACATGAACACTTTCTTTACTGACTTGCAAAACAAGGTCAACCAAGCGATCGAAAACTCACCAGCAAAGGACATTGAGAAGAACGTCAAGTCTATGATGACGCAGGGCTTTTCCAAGCTCGACCTGGTGACCCGCGAAGAATTTGACGTGCAAGCGCAAGTGCTGGCCAAGACCCGCGCCAAACTGGAAGCGCTGGAAGCCCGCCTGGCCGAACTGGAAACCCGTCTGGCCGACGACCGCAAGTAACACTGCCTGTCGGATGGCCGGCCCCGGCCATCCACCGCTGCCGCGCTTGCGGCAGATCAACGCTGCGTCCGCAGCACCACGCTACGATGGCAGACTGCTGTGCGTCCCGCCGAGGAATCCGATGAGCCTTGCCGTCCTGAAAAGCCGTGCGCTGACGGGCATGGAAGCGCCCGAAGTCAATGTGGAAGTGCATCTGGCGAACGGCTTGCCCGCCTTTGCCATCGTCGGCTTGCCGGAAACCGAAGTCAAAGAAGCACGCGACCGGGTCCGGGCCGCGATCCAAAATGGCGGCTTCGAGATGCCGGCGCAACGCATCACCGTCAATCTGGCGCCGGCCGACCTGCCCAAGGAATCCGGCCGCTTCGATCTGGCGATTGCGCTCGGCATCCTGGCGGCATCACAACAAATACCATCCCGGCAGCTGGATCAGTATGAATATGCGGGCGAACTGTCGCTGTCGGGCGAGCTGAGGCCGATCCGCGGCGTGCTGGCGATGTCACTGGCGACCCGGCGCAGCAGCGCCCAGCGCGGCTTCATCGTGCCACGTGCCAACGCCGACGAGGCGGCGCTGGTGCGTGGCGCCCGCATCCATCCCGCCAGCAGCCTGCTGCAGGTGTGCGCCCACTTCGCCGCGGTCTCCGATGCCAGCATGCTGCCGGCCCACCGGTGCGAGGTAGCGGCAGGCGCCCACGACTATCCCGACTTTGCCGATGTCAAAGGGCAGCTGGAAGTCAAACGGGTCTTGGAGATTGCCGCCGCCGGCAGCCACAGTGTGTTGCTGGTGGGCCCGCCCGGTGCTGGCAAGACCATGCTGGCGGCCCGCTTCGGCGGCCTGTTGCCGGCCATGACGGATGAAGAAGCGCTGGAGGCGGCGGCACTGCAATCGCTGACGGGCGACTTCGCGCTGGCCCGCTGGCGCCAGCGCCCCTTCCGCGCGCCACACCATACGGCCTCCGGGGTTGCACTGGTGGGCGGCGGCAGCATCCCGCGTCCGGGCGAAATCTCGCTGGCCCATGGTGGTGTGCTGTTTCTCGACGAATTGCCGGAATTTGACCGGCACGTACTAGAGGTGCTGCGCGAACCGCTGGAATCGGGCCGCATCACGATTGCGCGTGCGGCCCGGCATGCCGACTTTCCGGCGCGCTTTCAGCTGATCGCCGC
>JBGSBQ010000093.1:0-9853 GCA_041730475.1 Sphingomonadaceae bacterium | reverse complement strand
AACTTCGTCGAGATCAAGAACAGCCAGGTGGCCGCGCACAGCAAGGCCAACCATCTGGCCTATGTCGGCGATGCCACCGTCGGTTCGCGCGTCAACATTGGCGCCGGCACCATCACCTGCAATTACGACGGCGCCAACAAGTTCCGCACCGTGATCGAAGACGATGCCTTCATCGGCAGCGACAGCCAGCTGGTGGCGCCTGTGACGGTGGGCAAAGGCGCGACCTTGGGCGCGGGTACCACGCTGACCAAGGATGCGCCGGCCGGCAAGCTGACCGTATCGCGTCCGCGTCAGGTGACGCTCGATAACTGGGTGCGGCCCGTCAAGCAGAAAAAGTAATGTGGATAAACGTGTGGAAAAGCACGGGAACAAGCCGGGATAACTTCCCGGTTTTTTTTTCGTCCAAAAATCGTGTGGATAACGGTGTGGAGAAGCCTGTGGCAAGCGCGGTATAAGAGGTGCAAAACTGGCGAATAACTTGATCGCGATCAGGCGAGCTATTCAGTAATAATCTGATACTGGAGGCCTTGTGGATAAAGCTGGGGGTAAGCAGTTGAAGAAGGCGGGATAAGTGAAATCTGTGGATAAGGCTGGGAATAAGTGCGTGGAGAATCGTGGTACAACGCCGGTATAAGCTGGGATAAGTTTTCCTGCCTGTGTATAAACATGTGTACAAGCCGCTGCACAAGTGGCGGATAAGTCTTTACACAGCGATTCTGGTTTCAAATTTGCTGCGGAAGGTTGAGAAATAGGCTTTGACGTTGCGCACATTGGCCTGGGCGGCAAATAAACGGTGGGCCAGCGCATGGTAGGCCGGCATGTCTGCCACCTGTACCACCAGCACGAAGTCCGGCCCGGGCGCCACGCGGTAGCATTGCAGCACCGCATCCTCTTCGGCCACCAGCGCTTCAAACTCGCTCATGCGCTCGGCGGCCTGTACGTCGAGCGATATTTCCACCACTGCCGTCAGGCGTACCCCCACCTTCTCTGGCGCCACGATGGCGACCTGACGCGTAATGATGCCGCTTTCTGTCAGTTGTTTGACGCGCCGCAAGCAGGTCGGTGCCGACACATGGACGGCCAGCGCCAGCTCACTATTGGTTTGGGATGCGTCAAGTTGCAATGCGTTAAGAATGCGACGATCGATATCGTCTAACTCGGGCAGGTTGGAAGTAGAATTCATAAAAAATACCGAGTGAAATGAAATATTATTTCATCGTATCACGGTGATGAAATTTACTTTCAAAAATAGGGAAATTTAGAAAGCTTATTTCACGCTGGCTCTACTACGATGCTTGCATTGCAGTCCCTTACACATCCATTTCCCAGAGGTCACCATGTGCGGCATCGTCGGCGCGGTAGCGCAGCGTAATATCACTCCCATCCTGCTCGAAGGCCTGAAGCGCCTCGAATATCGTGGTTACGACTCCTGCGGCGTGGCCCTGCACTTTGAGGGCCAGTTACAGCGTTCGCGTAGTACTTCGCGCGTGGCGGATCTGGAAAAACAGATCGCCGAAACGGGCTTGCACGGTTTCACCGGCATCGCTCACACGCGCTGGGCTACCCATGGCGCGCCTGCTTCGCACAATGCCCACCCGCATTTCTCGCCCACCAGCGAGCAGGCCCGGATTGCGCTGGTGCACAACGGCATCATCGAAAACCATGACGACCTGCGTGCCGAACTGCAGGCGCTGGGTTATGTGTTCCAGAGCCAGACCGACACCGAAGTGATCGCCCACCTGGTCGACCATATGTACAACGGCGACCTGTTTGATACCGTCCAGCAAGCCGTTAAACGCCTGCATGGCGCCTATGCGATCGCCGTATTCTGCCGCGAAGAACCGCACCGCGTGGTTGCCGCGCGCCAGGGCTCGCCACTAATCGTCGGCATTGGCCAGGGCGAAAACTTTGTCGCCTCCGACGCCATGGCGCTGGCCGGCACCACCGACCAGATCATCTATCTGGAAGAAGGCGACGTCGTTGACCTGCAACTGAGCCGCACCTGGATCGTCGACGTCAACGGCAAGCCGGTGCAGCGCGAAGTCAAGACCGTGCACGCCCACACCGGCGCGGCCGAACTGGGCCCGTATCGCCACTACATGCAGAAAGAAATCTTCGAACAGCCGCGCGTCATCGGCGACACGCTGGAAGGTGTGACCGGCATCATGCCCGAACTGTTTGGCGACGGCGCCTACAAAGTGTTCAAGGAAATCGACCGCGTGCTGATTCTGGCCTGCGGCACCAGCTACTACGCCGGCCTGACCGCCAAGTACTGGATCGAATCGGTGGCCAAGATTCCTGTCAACGTTGAAATCGCCAGCGAATACCGCTACCGCGACAGCGTGCCGCACCCGAGCACGCTGGTCGTGACGATCTCGCAGAGCGGTGAAACGGCCGACACGCTGGCCGCGCTGAAACATGGGCGCTCGCTGGGCATGGAGCACACACTGACCATCTGCAACGTTTCCACCAGTGCCATGGTGCGCGAATGCAAGCTGGCCTACATCACTCGCGCCGGCGTCGAAGTCGGCGTAGCCTCGACCAAAGCCTTCACCACTCAGCTGGCCGCCTTGTTCCTGCTGACGCTGACGCTGGCGCAAGTGAATGGCCGTCTCAGCGATGAAGACGAAGCGGTGCACCTGAAAATGATGCGCCACCTGCCCGTCGCCATTGCCGCCGTGCTGGCGCTGGAGCCGCAGATCATCGCCTGGTCGGAAGATTTCGCCCGCAAAGAAAACGCGCTGTTCCTCGGCCGTGGCATGCACTACCCGATCGCCCTCGAAGGCGCGCTGAAGCTGAAAGAGATCTCCTACATCCACGCCGAAGCCTATCCTGCCGGTGAACTGAAGCACGGCCCGCTGGCGCTGGTGACGGAAGAAATGCCGGTCGTCACGATTGCACCGAATGACGCGTTGATCGAAAAGCTGAAATCGAATATGCAAGAAGTGCGCGCCCGCGGCGGCCAGCTGTACGTCTTCGCCGACGTCGATTCGCGCATCACCTCGGGCGAAGGGGTGCATGTGATCCGCCTGCCGGAACACTACGGCCTGCTGTCACCCATCCTGCACGTGGTGGCGCTGCAATTGCTGGCGTACCACGCAGCACTGGCACGCGGCACCGATGTCGACAAGCCACGTAATCTGGCCAAGTCCGTCACGGTGGAATAGGATAATCAGCCAATACCGGCCTTCCCTCCAACGGTACGGACTGGCTAAACGGACGCCGCCGGACGTGGCGATCATCGGGAAAGGCGGTGGCGCGAGCTGCGGTCCATCCTACTGCCCGTCGGCGGCAATGACGGTCAGTTCGGCCGCGCTGGTCCAGCCGTTATGCCACACGTCATCCAGCGCCGTGAAGCGGAAGTGCTCCACCGTGCCGTTCAGCTGGCCATCCTGGCGCGGCTGGTACACCAGACCGGCAATGCGCTCCGTCTGTCCCATGTCGATCGTTACTGTGTGCGGCAGGGGCGTATCCATGGGCCAATGGGTCTCCCAGAACGTGGCCGGGTCGCCGTCGATCGCCAGTGCCGCAGCGTCGCGTTGCGCCTGGGTATCGGCGCCGCCCACCGCTACCACGGTCCAGCCGCGTGGCGACAGGCCGAGGAAATTGCGCACGCCGATGACACCCAGACGGCCATCATCCAGCACGCGCGCCGCCTTGACCACGCCACTGGTCGGCACCGCAACCGGTCCGTTCACTCGCGCTGATTGCCGGGTCGGCTCGCTGCCATCGGTGGTGTAGACCAGCGTGCCGCCGGCGGCATGGCTGATGCGCACGCTGCCATCGGCGGCGCGGTCGGCGATGGCTGGCGGCAGCAGGTCGGCCGCTTGCAGGTAGAGGCCGACTTCGGCCAGCGTCGGCGCCAGACGCGCGCCGGTGATGCGCACCCGCAGCCCGCTGGTGGTCACTGGCGTGTCCAGCCGCAGCAGGCGTCGGTGACCGACCGTGGTCAGGGTGTCGCTGGCCACCGGTCTGGCGCTGACCCAGTGCTTGCCGTCCCAGGTTTCCAGTAGCAGTGATTCGATGCGCTGCCCGCGCTGGTCTACCGCTTCCTGTAACGACACCACGTCGAAACGTACCGGCTTGGGCAGGCGCAGCGTCAGCGTGCCGTCGGTGCGGCCGGGCGCTGCCTCCCACCAGGTGTCCAGATTGCCGTCCAGCACCACACGCGCCGGGTGCTGCGCGGCGGCGTGGTTGGTACTGACGGTGGCACCTGCGGCCAGATTGGTGGCAAAGGTCGCGCGCAGGATTTCTGCTACCTGCGCCAGCGCCGTCACTTGGTCGTCCGGTAGCAGGCCGCGCTGGTCAGGCGACAGGTTGAGGATCAGGTTGCTATTGCGGCCGACCGACGCGTAATAAATATCGACTAGCTGCGCCACCGGGCGCGGCTTCTTGTTGGCGGCCCAGAACCACTGGCCGTTGGCCAGCGCGGTCACATTGGTCTCGGCCGGATACCACCACAGATGCGCACCCGGCTTGAGCTGCGCCAGCTGCGTCCGGCTGCCGAGGTCGGCCGCCTGCATGTCGGGCCAGTCGAACTGCGCTGGAGCGGTCGGCAGCGGTACTACGCTCCACTCGGTAGTGCGGCCGTAGCCGCTCTCGGTCCCGACCCAGCGCACGTCCGGTCCCTTGCCCATGATTACCGCCTGCGGCTGCAGCTTGCGGATCAGGTCATACCAGGCCGCGTAGTCATAGTGTTCGGTGACGCTGGGATCGGGATTGGCGCCGTCGAACCAGACTTCGTGCACCGGTCCGTAGGCCGTCAGCAGTTCATACAACTGGTTCAGGAAGTAGCGGTTGTAGTCGTCCACGTCGTAGCGGAAGGTGCCGAAGCCGGGGGCCGGCGCCCGTCCCTTGGATGGGTCGCGCTGGAAGCTGGCCGGGTCGGTCGGGATGGTCGATGTTTGTCTGGCGCTGCCGTTGCCGTAATAGCCCGCCGGATTAGCCGGGTTCGTATGCAGCTGGTACAGGTCGGCCGGCGACAAATAAATGCCCAGCTTGACGCCGGCACTGCGTGCGGCCGTGGCCACTTCGCGTACCAGATCACCCTTGCCACCGCGCCACGGACTGGCCGCCAAGGTGTGCGCCGTGTACTGGCTGGGCCACATGGCAAAGCCGTCATGGTGCTTGGCGACCAGCACCAGCATCTTGCCGTCGAACTGCTGGACGGTGCGTAGCCATTGCGTGGCGTCCAGCGCGCTCGGGTTGAAGATGGAAGGTTGCTCGCGCCCGCTGCCCCACTCAACCTGATTGAAAGTGTTGACGCCGAAGTGCAAGAAGAAGGTTCGCTCCAGCCGCATCCAGTCGGTTTGCACCGGGCGCGGCAACACCTTGGCGGCCTTGTCTGTAATCACGGCGGCGCTGTCACCGGGCGCGACGACATGGACGTGGGCGTAGGGTATCGGGTCGGCGGCACTGGCCAGCAGCGGAAGCAGCAGCGCCAGCGTCATCAGATGCATACGTTTCATGCGGTGCGCTCCGTTCATGGTGCCAACAGTTCGACGCCATACGCTGGCAGTTGCAGCGTGCCGGTCCAGCGTTGTCCCGTCAGCAGCCCCGCGTGGCTGCCGTCGATCGCGACTTGCTTGGTGTCGCTGGTGGTGTTCACGTACAGCACCCGTCCCTCCACCTCACGCGCGTAGACCCCGTCTGGCGTCTTGGGCCCCGGCTGCAGACCGAGTCCGGCATACAGCTGGCGGTACAGCGGCCCCATGATCTGTGGTTGCGCGGGCGTGGCGACATAGATCGCCTGCCCCTTGCCGTAGCGATTCAGCGTGATCGACGGCGGCGTGTCCTCGGTGCGGGTGAAGCGCGCCAGTACCTGTGCCGACGATGGTTCCAGCACCTCGTAATACGGGATGGTGCTGTGCAGTTCTTCGCCGCCGAGGCTGGTCACCAGCGTCTCGTCCTTGTAGAACGCGTTGGTGCGCAGGCCGAAGACGTCGCTCAGGCGGCCGGGTAAGGCGGTCGCGTACCATTGGCTATGCTCGTCGACCTTGCCGGAATAGGCGGTCATGATGGCGGTGCCGCCGTTGGCGACGAACTGGCGGATGGCATCCGCGCTGGGCTGGTCCAGCAGATACATGCCGGGCACGATGAGCAGGCTGTAGCGGCTCAGGTCTTCATGCGCGATATTGATCACCGCGACATCGATATTGTCCTTGAGCAGCGGTGCGTAGGCATTGTGGGCCTGCGTCAGGTAGGGCGTGACCAGGTAAGGCTTGACGGTGTTGGTCTGCTGCGCGCCAACGGGATTGGTGGCCTGAATGTTGTCGAAGGAGTAGGCGATGGCCACCTTGGGCTGGGTCATGCGCGGGAAGCCGAGCTGCTGCAGCTTGGCGAAGTCTGCGGCAATGCTGGCGAACTCGCCCAGTTTCCATGATGGCCGGTCGTCGTGGTCGAGCAAGCCGAACAGCGCCTGCTCCTCGCCGCCGAGGTGGCTGTTAAAGGTCCATGCCAGCACCGATTGCGCGCCCAGCAGCAGGCCGAAGTGGGCCCACATGCGCGAGCGTCCCTTGGTGCCGTAGTAGCCGGGTCCCCCAGCGGTGAATTCGTTGAACCAGATCGGCGTGGACATGCCGGCCTTCATCATCAGCGCCTCGAATCCGGCGCCGACCGGTTCGCCCGGATAAAAGCCCATCGCGCCGTAGTGGGCGTACTGGCGATAGCTGGACAGGTAGTCGAAGCCCTTGCGTCCGGCGCTGTCCCACAGGTTGGAAATGGCCGGCTTGTCCGGCACGTTCCGCTTGCGGATGGCTTCCAGCCGGACCAGCGTGTCGATGGTGACGTCGGACCAGTAGCGGCGCAGGTCAAGCTGGCGCTCGAACGGCCCCGGACCGTCGGCGTACGGCAGGCGCACCTCGTTCCAGCTGCCGATCCGGCGCGACCAGCGCTGCGTGGCCCAGGCCTGATTGAGGGCGGCGATGGTGTGGTATTTTTTCTTTAGCCAGAGCACGAAGCGCTGGCGATCAGCCTCGGCGTACGACATGAAACCGTTGCCGATTTCATTGTCGAAGCCGATCGCCAGCAGCGCCGGGTGTTTGGCGTAGCGCCGCGTCAGTGTATCGGCGTAGCGGGCCACCAAACGCTGGTAGTCGGGATCGCTGATGTTGTCCATGTAGCGCTCGGCCGGATCGAGACGGGTGCCCTGCTGTGTCACCAGATCGACGCCGGGGTATTTGTGGTGCAGCCAGAGCGGCGCCGGCAAGCCGGCGATATCGAGCAGGACCTTGATGCCGGCCGCGTGCATCTGGTCCATGATCCAGTCGAAGGTGCTGAAGTCGAATTTGCCGTCCGCCGGCTCGAAATAATCCCATGACAGGTCGCCCATCCGCACTACCTTGAATCCGGCTTGCCGCATCAAGGCGATATCGCTGGTGATCTGGGCCCGGGTGCGGTCAACCGGTTGGTAGCAGGTGCCGACAAACAGTTCACCGGCACCCGGCCAAGCGCGCTGCTGCTGCGCGCTGACCATGATGGGTTGCAATGCTGCCAGCGCCAGCACGGTTGCCGCCGCGATGCTTTTTAACTGGCGGCGTAGGCCGGGAAATACGTGTTGCGTGCGTGGCATGAATCCGTCTCCTTAGGTTGATCGCGATGTTGGCGGAAATGGTAGCAGCCCATTTCTGGCAAAACATGGCGATAAGGAATATCGTTCAGCCACTTGGCGAATTTCATACTTCTGTTGGGGTGCGGGGATTGCCGGGTGCGCGGACTATTCGGCCCGCGCTTACGGCACCACAGACTGGTTCAGGTAGCGTTTTTCAATGCTGGCAAAGGTGCCGTCTGCGTGCATGGCAGCGATTGCTTTGTCAAAGTCACTTGCCAGCAAAAAGTGGGACTTTGTTTTGCTCAGCATCAGATAACTATAGGCCGTTTCGATCGGCGGCCCGGTGATGATGATTTTGTCTGCCAGGCCGATTCTTTTGAGAATTTCAATCCCGACGATACGGCTGCAAATCACCACATCCATGCGATGGGCCACTAATTTTCGGAAATTCGATTCATGGTTAAAGGCTGGTTCCAGTTTTTGGAACCAGCCTTTTTCGACGGCCTGATCAAACACCATGCCGTAGGATGACTTGTTGAGGACGCCGACCGATTTATCGGCGAGTTCTTTCAGGTCACCGCTGAATTTGAAACCGGAATCCTTGTTGGTAAAAATCACGTAATCCTGACTCAGGATAGCTTGTTGCGGATAGATGTACTTGAGTTCCCGGCTGGGGGTTTTCTTCAGCGTGAAGATGCCATCAGCGTGACCTTGGTCCAACACGATGCTGGTTCTGGTTAGCGGATAGAAGTCGATCCGGATCGGCCGTCCCATCCTTCTGAACGCCTCCCGCACTATTTCGACGGCCAGGCCGGGGCGCGGGCCCGGCTTTTCTTCCATGAAGGGAGGGTATTCGAAACTGGCCAGTACCACCAGATCGCTGTTCGACGCCTCTACATCCTGCGCATACACGACCGTGTCAGACAGATGCTGCAGCAGCAGCATTAATAGGGCGACGATGGTGGATTTCTTCATAGCGGATACCGGAGGTGCTGCTCTGTACAACAGGCCGATGGCGAGATGCCATGTTCACTACCAACTAGAGATATAGAATACAACATGCGGTAAGGCATAAGTAGCGTTCCGCTCGCTGAGCGCCCGCTATTGCTTGATGCGATGCAGGCACTGCTCAGCTACCATCAGCCCGAGGAATTACCCGTTAGCTCATGATCAGCCAACTCAATCTTGGAGAGCCACGCTCATGTCCGACAACACCCGTGCAGTCATTCAGTGTAGCGTGGACGCGTCGAATCGCGGTGCCATGCATCGTGGCGATGTGATCGCACAGCGGCTTATCGAACTGGCCACGCCAGAACAGGGCACGCAGTGACTGCCATGTCGCCCGAGGCGTATGTAGCGATGCTGGAAGCCGCTTTGCGTCCGCGTGCCGACGCCAGCGAGGCGCGCGGCATGCGCGCGTATCTGCTGGATCAGTTTGATTTCCTGGGGATCCGCGCCCCGCTGCGACGGCAAGCGATCCAGGCGCTACCGCCCGTGCGCTGGACTACCTCAGCACCACTGCTGGACATCGCCCAGCGTCTGTGGGCGCTACCAGAACGCGAATTCCGCTATACGGCGATCGACCTGCTCAGACGGCACTACCGCCTGTTGGATGCGCAGCAGCTGCCCGAACTGTTGGCCCTGTTGCAGCGCGACGCCTGGTGGGAAACCGTGGACGGGCTGACGGCCGTCATCGGCCGCGTCATCTTGCAGCAGATCCGTTCGGGCAATCACGTGGCGCAACGGATCTGTGATGACTGGATCGTCGATCCGAACTACTGGGTACGCCGCTGTGCGATGTTGCACCAGTTGGGTTGGCGGCTGGAAACGGATGCGGCGCGCCTGTTCGCTGATGCGCAACGCCTGTCGGCGGAAAAGGAATTTTTCATCCGCAAAGCAATCGGCTGGGCGCTGCGTGACTATGCACGCTGGAATCCGGACGGCGTACGTCAATTCCTGGCGCGGCAGGACCTGGCCCTTTCCGCCTTGACGCGACGCGAGGCATCGAAACACCTGCTGCCATCCTGACGCGCACCCGCCATCGGACAGATTTCCCCTTGCCGTGGTTGTTGGTATAGTGAAGTGGCAGCCGATACGGCACGCACCAGTTTGAGCCCCTATCCTTGCTGCGCTTCTCCCAACCAACTCAGGAGCATGCTCATGGACTTACAACTGCAAGGCAAGGTCGCTCTGGTCAGTGGCAGCACGGCCGGGATCGGCTACGCGATCGCCCACACGCTAGCGCAGGAAGGCGCCAGCGTGATCGTCAACGGCAGGACTGCCGCTGGTGTCGAGGAAGCGGTC